>NZ_KQ758628.1:0-168492 GCF_001457055.1 Priestia veravalensis
AATTTCTTTGGCAAGTTGACGTTCGGAACGAACGCCATAAAAGTAACCAATAAACATCATTTTGAATAGCGTAATGGGATGAATGGAAGGACGTCCATTGTCTTCACAATAATAAGGAAGAAGCTTTTCTTCAATAAAGCTAAAATCAATTGTCGCTTCAATTGTACGCAAAAAGTGATTGGCAGGAACTAAATCTTCTACAGAAACCGTCACTTGTTCATCTCGATGATTTTTAAGTGCACCCATCATGTTTCATCAACTCCAGTCTTTTTTTATCAGTGTTACCACTGATAAAAAAAGACAGACATAAAAAAGCTGTTGAGAACAAAGTTTCTCAACAGCCTGAAAATAACCCTGCAATTTGCAGGGTTATTTTTTTATTTATTTAGCTGTGTGTTTGCTTTGGTAGTTTTTTTACCAAAAAACCACCAGTTTGCATTGCCTAATAACTTCATAAGAGAAGGGACAAGCAGCATCCGAACAACCGTAGCATCAATAAAGATAGCAAGCGCGATACCAACGCCCATTTGTTTGACAGGTGTAATGCCAGTAAACGCAAATGCACCTGTAATCACAATCATAATGAGAGCGGCACTTGTAATAATTTTACTAGTTGAAGCTAACCCTTCAACAGTTGCTAAGTTATTATCGCCTGTTTGTTCATACACTTCATGAATGCGTGAAATTAAGAATACCTCATAATCCATACTTAATCCAAATACTAGTCCAAACACAAATACGGGAAGGACTAAGGCAATATTAGACTCTGTTAAGCCAAAATGTCCCCCTTGGAAAAGCCAAACAAGCAATCCGAAAGTAGCTGTTAAGCTTAAAATGTTCATAATAATTGCTTTCAGTGGAATTAAGACAGAACGAAAGGCAATCATAAGGATTAAATAAGTAGATACCAGAACTAACAATAAGCCGTAAGGAGCTTTTTCATATATTTCATCAAAAATTTCTTGCTCAAACTTTGGATATCCTCCTACATACAGTTCAAGATCACCTGGTGTTTTAGCAGCCCACGTCTTTACAAATTCTTTTGCTTCGTTGGAACTTTGTTTTGTATCCAATGTTACTTTTACAAGCATATAATCATTATTTACAAATGACTCAACCGCTGGCTTAGTTTGAGTCTCTAACTGTTGGTTGTTCAATAGTTGGCTAAGTTCTTTCCCTGAATCTACTTTTAATGCAGTAGGTAAAGAGTCAACCTTACTGACCAAATTATCATCTTCTATTTGATGAATAAACGGTACGGCATCATTTAGAGAACCTTGTGCTAACATATCACCATTGCTTTTTAACACAAAGAAGACATCGGTGGTTGTTTCGTCCGTAAAACGCTCATTGTAAACTTCTAAAGCCTTTTTTGAATCATAGTTATCTGGCAGGGCTTCAGAAGATGGGATTTCCAGCTGCATATCTTTAATAGGAAGAAGTGCTGTTAACAAAATAACAAGGGAGACGAGTGTCATAATGACCGGTCGTTTCATTACAAAATGAGCAAAAGAACGCCATTTTGATTGACCCGATTTATCATTTGTGCGCAGGATACGCAAGCGATTTACTTTTTCGCCAAGCATTGCTAAAATAGCTGGCAGTAATGTAACCGCTGATAAGACAGCTACAAATACAACCGCCATGCCTCCTAACGCTACGTTTTGGAAAATGTCTACTTGTATGAATAACATTCCAGCAAGCCCAATAAATACGCAAAGTCCGGAGAAAATGACCGAGCGCCCAGCAGTTTGAATGGTCTTTTTCACAGCGTTTTCTACGCTGTTATGTACGAGCTCTTCTTTAAAACGATTAATAAATAGAAGGGCAAAATCAATACTTAAAGCTAATCCAATCATCGGTACAACATTTAAGATAAAGATTGACAATGGTGTCACATGATGAAAGAAATAGACAATTCCCATTGTTGTAATAACCGTCACGATACCAATAATTAAAGGAATGCCAGCTGCAATAACGCCACCAAAAGCAAGTAATAAAACAATGAGTGCTACAGGGATTCCAATTGCTTCAGCTTTTGCTAAATCTTTTTGGCTAGCTGTATTCATATCCTGAACAATAACAGGTTCGCCTGTTAGCTTCACTCTAATTTCATCATTTTCAATTGGAATATCTTGAAGCTCATTAATTTCATTATCTAAATCGACAGCTGCTTTGTTGAAGTGAATAATGCCATACGCAAAGTTGCCATCAATTGTACTACTATCTAGAGAAGGAGCGTCAATCTTTAACACATAGTCCTTTGTATTAATTTTCTCTAAGTAATTGCTTGCGCTCTTAATAAGCTCTTCATATGAGACGTCATCTTTCTTTTCAAACAAAACAATCGCTTGAGATTCGCTGACGTCAAATTCATCAACAAGAAGCTGTTGGGTTTGTTTAAATTCACCCTCCATCTCAAAGCCGTTACCTCCCAAAACAGATGGGAGTTTCAGAGCAAAATAACCAAATGTAACAATCAAAACAAGCCACATAGCTAGAAAAAGTTTACGATATCGATATAAAATTGTAGATAGCTTTTCCATAATAACCTCCGTTTCTATATAACTACTAGCCTATTTTATAACAAACAATGATACAAATAGAAGTTATTTGGCACTTTTAGTAGCAAATTAATTGCTGGTTGTAAGAAATAAAAACTTGTTTATTTTTTTCATAAAAAAGGAACACTACACTATACAATTATTTGGGTAGGTGTTTTGATGAATCTAGAAAAATCCTCCGTTTGTCAAACGGAATACGGCATTTTAAAAGAAGTAATTGTTTGTCCTCCTACATATATGGAAATTAAAGAAATAATTAATGAAACACAAAAGCATTATGCTGGAGAAAATATTGATGAAACCAAAGCTAGTAAGCAGCATAAAACATTTGTAGAGTACCTTCGTACACAAGGAATTAACGTCATTGAGCTAAAAGCAGACAAAAGGTTTCCAGAACAAGTGTTTACACGAGACATTGGATATGTACTTGGCCACGCGGTTCTTGTTTCCAAAATGGGAAGCGATATTCGTGAAGGTGAAGAAGCTTATTTGACAGAATGGTTGAACAATCATAACCTATCTTATTATCAAGTAAAGGGTGACTCAATTGAAGGCGGCGATGTAATTATCGATGGAAAAGACATTTACATTGGCGTGAGTGGGAGAACGACCACGGAGGCTATTAAGCAGGTCCAAGAACAACTTCCGCATATGAATGTTATACCCATTCCTATTAAAGACGGTTATTTGCACTTGGATTGCGTTTTCAATATTATTTCTAAAACAGAAGCGTTAATTTATCCCGAGGCTCTTGATAAAAGGGAAATAGCATTATTAAAAGAACGATTTGACTTAATTGAAGTAACCGAAAAAGAGCAGTTTACATTGGGGACGAACGTATTTTCAATTGGGAATAAAACGCTTATTAGTTTACCTGTAAATAATCAAGTAAATGAAACCCTTCGTATGAGAGGGTTTGAAGTGGTTGAAATTGATATTTCTGAGATTATTAAATCAGGAGGATCGTTTCGATGTTGTACGCTACCTCTTCAAAGAGAAGAATAGAAAAAGGATTAAAGAAGAGGAAAATCGGGAATTAAAGAGTTGAGTAAGTGAAGGAATGGGGGATTCAATGAAAGGAATCGTAGGTTTTGTAAAAAAACTAATAACTGAAATTAAAGAAGATAATGCAACTGGGCTTGCGGCAGAACAAGCGTATTATTACATGCTTTCGCTGTTTCCGATGCTAATTTTACTGTTATCCATCATACCTTATTTATCCCTTGATGCAAACGATGCGATAAAGGTGTTAGAAAGTGCTATGCCAGCTGAAACAGCAGATATATTTAAAGAAAATGTTGTTCAGTTTATTAATAACCCAAATGGTGGCTTATTAACAATCGGTATTTTAGGAACAATTTGGTCAGCATCAAATGGAATGAACGCATTTATGCGAGCGATGAATGAAGCGTATAATGTAAAAGAAACTCGCTCGTTTATAAAAGTGCGTGGCTTATCGATACTGCTAACAATTGGATTGATTTTAACACTTGTAATTGCACTTATTTTACCTGTATTTGGCGGTGTTATTTTAAAAGCTTTAGTAAGCTGGGGGCTGCCAACTAGCTTTGGGACATTTTTAAGCGTTTTAAGATGGATTGTAGCGATCACAATTATGATTGCTGTGTTATCTATGTTATACCGATTAGCGCCGAATAAAAAGTTTCCTTTTGCACACGTATGGCCTGGTGCTGTGGCAGCAACGCTTCTGTGGCAGCTCACGTCTCTTGGCTTTTCATTTTATGTCAGTAATTTTGGTAACTATTCAGCTACTTATGGAAGCTTAGGAGGCGTCATTGTGCTAATGCTATGGTTATTCTTAACGGGATTAATTCTGGTAATTGGCGGTGAGATTAACGCTATATATCATCAAGATCGAACGATTTCTCCTGTTACAAAAAATGACGAAATAACGGTTAATTAGGAAAAGGGTTTGGGACATAACAAAATGATGGCTTCTAAAAGACGAACACTAGCTGTTCCCATCTCTTTAGTTTGTCTGAACACGTTCGTTCCATTGCGCTACGGTCACTCGCTTTCCGCGGGGAGGAACCTGAGCTTCCTCGCTGCGCTGCGGGATCTCCGTTTTCCCTCTCTTTCCCGCAGGAGTCGAGTGTCCTACGCTCCATTCCACCCTGTTTCCAAACTAGTTTTTCCCAATCAACCAAAAAACCTGAACGATTAAAAGTTATGAACTCTCAATCGTTCAGGTATAGTAGAGGCTGAACTACTTATGTCTCAGTCTCTTTTTAACTACTTTTTTACACGTATCGATTGTATATAAGAATGCTGCTTGTTTATAAGCAATATCATTTATTATGACAGCCTGAGTTTCTGATAACTGATTTGATTGGTATTGTATAGAAGAGATGCCCTGTTGAATCGTTTCATTTGCTGTCGTCATTTGATCCATAGTTGGCGTAATTTCTTTTTTAAAGGAAATTACGCGATAAATGAAAAAGCAAGCAGAGACAATTATAAGTGCAAGGCTTAAGTAAATAATAATCAAAATTTTCAACTCCTTAAGTAACAGTTGTTTTATGAATAAAATACCCTCATTTTTTGTTTTTAAACGAGGAGTATATATCATGCTTAATCTCAGTGTAAAGCTATGAATATTGCTTTTTGTTTGGAATTATTTTCTTGTTTCTGTTGATTCAAAAATGAATAAAATGGTACAATAGACTTATAAAATATGATAGAACGTTGTTTAAACAGGTTTTATTGATAATAAATAAGGTGATTTCTTGAACGACAGACAGCATGTAGGAAAACTTATTCAAAATCTAAGAAATATAGCCAAGTTATCTCAAGAAGAACTTTCTGACGGGATATGTTCCAAAGAAGAACTTGATTTGTATGAAACAGGAGCAAAAGCAATTCAGGGTGACATTTTATATAAAATATCAAAGCGTCTAGGCGTATCTATGAATTATTTTTTTGAAGTAGGAGAGTTAACTCCTAATGACTATTCCAAAGAAATTAAAGAGACCATTCGCTATTATATTCGCAAGAGAAATTATGAAATGGTGTTGCATGTAGTAAACAAAGAAAAGGAAAACCCGATGTTTCAAGATCCGTTTCATGCTCAGTTCTTTTTATGGCACGAAGCGATTTGTGATTATTATATTCATCACTCTTTTCCAACAGCTCTAGAAAAATTAGAGCGAGCTATTTCGTTTACTCGCACAAGTGAACATTTTTATTCTGAAAAAGAAATTGCAATCTTGAACAGCATTGCCATCATTTATGAGGAAGAAGGAGATTTGAAAAAAGCATTTAGTGCGTATATGGAAGCTCTACAACATATTACGCTTCTTCCTAAATTAAAAGATCCGTTTGTAAAAATTCGCATTCTCTATGGACTTTCAAAAGCGCTGTGTGAGATGGAGCGTTATGAAAAGTCAATTAAGTACGGAAGACTTGGTCTAGAGCTCTGTGTAAAGCATGAAACTCTATATTTATTGGGAGAGCTACATTATCAGGTAGGTGAGTCCTTATATAAAATTGGCAAAAGTGAAGAAGGGCTATCCTGTCTCCAAAAATCGATTCACATATTTGAAATTGAAGAAAACGAACGATTTGTTTCGTTAGTAGAGCAAGAAATACAGCTTTTACAAGCAGATTTTAAATAGCTATAAATGAAAAAGAGGACCTAAAATAAAACATTAGGTTCTCTTTTTTATCTGCATAATGAAAAATAAGTAAAAATAACTAGTTGATGGAAGGCAATCTAACCAGATAGATTTTAAGTTGTTGTTTTTTAAATATAGTTATTTAAGAGTTTTTTTATTCTTTTTGGAATATAAAACCCCAATAGACCATAAAATTTTTTGGTTTGTCGAAGAAGCTAATATTTTCGTAGGATTTTAGATTTTTCTGTAGTTTGTCAGAGAGTATGACAGAGTTAAGGGTATATGGATAGGTTTTCTAACAAAAAATCCGAAAAATAAAATGGTTTAAAATACCTATCATTTCCCCTTTTATTTCCAAAATGTAGGTATGTTAACGACATGTAAAAGATTATTTACGAACAAGTCAAAAAATTTACAACTTATTTAAAATCTTTTCTGCTATACTATTTTTGAACAGTCTACTAATCTACTTGAAAGGTGAATGATACATGAAAAAGGGTAAACACAACAAAGCGAAAAAAATATTATCAACCTCTTTGGCGTTATCGTTATTATCAATGCCTCTTGTAACAACAACTGTATCTGCTTCTAGTACTCATGAGAACCACCAGAATTTATCTGAAAAAAAAGAGAAGCGTCCAGGAAAGAAAGATTCAATTGTCAAAATGCGCTTAATGGAAACAACTGATATTCATACGAATCTATTAAACTATGATTATTACAAAGATGCTCCTTATGAAAAAGTAGGATTAGTGAAGACGGCTTCACTTGTTAAGCAAGCGCGCAGCGAAGTGAAAAACAGTTTATTAGTTGATAATGGTGATTTAATTCAAGGGACACCGTTAGGTACATATAAAGCGACGGTAAAACCACTTAAAAAAGGTGAAGTTCATCCTGTCTTTAAAGCAATGAACGAAATGGACTATGATGTTGCGACTCTAGGAAATCATGAATTTAACTACGGCTTAGATTATTTGGAAGAAGCTTATAATGACGCTGACTTTCCTTATATTAACGCCAACGTATATATTGACGATCACGATAACAATCCTAAAAATGATAAAAATAAATTTACTCCTTACAAAATTGTGAATAAAAAAGTTGTGGATGAGAACGGAAAGAAGCACGTTATTAAAGTAGGTTTTATCGGCTTTGTCCCTCCACAAATTAATGAGTGGGATAAAGCAAAGCTAGATGGTAAAGTCATTACGAAAGATATTGTAGACACAGCGAACAAGTTTGTACCAGAAATGAAGAAAAAGGGAGCGGATGTTGTCATTGCCCTTGCTCATTCTGGATTTAGCAGCAACAAAGATAACTCCGAAGATACGATTTATGCCCTAAGTGAAGTAAAAGGCATCGATGCGATTACGTTCTCTCATACGCATAAAGTGTTCCCGGCAAAAACAGAAGCAGCGCTTGATGGTCTATTCTTAGACGTAAATAAAAAGCCGCTTCCAGGCGTAGATAATGCAAAAGGAACAATTAACGGTGTGCCAGCTGTACAAGCAGGGTACGGCGGAGGTTCTCTCGGCTTAATTGACCTGTCTTTAGAAAAGAAAAAGGGCAAGTGGTCTGTTATAAACTCACAGTCTTCAACAAGAGAGATTTATAAAGATGTAAAAGATCCACAAACAGGAAAAACAGTAACGCAAAGCACGGTGGAATCTGATAAAAAGATTTTAAAAGCGATTCAAAAAGATCATATGAACACAGTGAACTACGTAAATACGCCAATCGGTAAAACAACGGATGATATTCACAGCTACTTTGCGCTGGTTCAAGATGACCCATCTATTCAAGTTGTAACAAATGCTCAAAAGTGGTACGCAGAAAAATATATTGCGGACAATAAGCCGGAATACAAAGACCTTCCAATTCTATCAGTTGGTGCTCCGTTTAAAGCGGGTCGAAATGGCGTAAATGAATTTACAGAGATTAAAAAAGGCGACTTAACTATTCGCAGTGCGGGCGATTTGTATTTGTATGACAACACGTTGAAAGCAGTCAAAGTAAAAGGTTCAGTTGTGAAAGAATGGATTGAAATGTCAGCTGGAAAGTTTAATCAAATTACGCCAGGGAAATCGGAAGAGCAAGAACTTTTAAATCCTTCCTTCCCTGTATACAACTTCGACGTAATTGATGGGGTTCAGTATCAAATTGATGTAACAAAGCCAGCTAAATACGATGGGAATGGTAATGTTATTAACGCAAATTCAAGCCGTGTTACGAACTTAACCTATGATGGCAAGCCAATCGATTTAAACCAAGAGTTTATCGTTGTAACGAACAACTACCGTGCAAGTGGAGGAGGAAACTTCCCAGGTCTTAAAGGTAGCGAGCTAGTGGTAGATTCAGCGGATGAAAATCGTCAAATCTTAATGGATTATATTACAGAACAAAAAGAAATTACGCCAACTGCTGACAACAATTGGTCTATCGCACCGATTAAAGGAGAAGCAAATGTTACCTTTACATCATCTCCAAAAGGAGAAAGCTATGTAAAAGAAGGTAGCAACATTTCTTACACAAATAAAACAAATGACCAAGGGTTTGGAATCTTTAAACTGAACTTAAGCGGTGGAACTTCAACAGATCCGGTTAAGGTTCAGCTATTAGGCATGAACGATCTTCACGGTCAGTTAGATACGGATACAAAATTAACCCTAAATGGACAAAGTGTTCTTGCTGGTAGCATGGAGTACACGGCAGCGGCAATGAAACAGCGTGAAAAAGAAAATGAAAACACGCTTTTAGTTCATTCAGGAGATATGATTGGTGGAAGCCCACTTATTTCAGCTTTATTCCAAGATGAGCCAACGGTTGAAGTAATGGAAGTGATGGGCTTTGATGTAGGTACGCTTGGTAACCATGAGTTTGATGAAGGGATTTCTGAGCTACACCGCATGATCAAAGGTGGAGATCATCCAAAAGGCAATCCAGGATACGATGGTATGAATTTTCCTGTTGTGGCAGCTAACGCATATGATACGTCAACAAATAAACTAATTACCGATCCGTATGCAGTTAAAGAAGTAGGTGGCCAAAAGATTGGCTTTATCGGAGTTGTGACGCAAGAAACTCCTTCAATGATTGTTCAAAAAGGAAACGAAACGTTAAAAATTACTGATGAAGCAGAGGCGATTAACAAGTATACAAAAGAGCTCAAAGACCAAGGTGTGAAAGCAATCGTTGTGCTAGCTCATAACCCTTCTGTACAAAATGGAAGAACAGATGCTTTTGATGCTGCTGATATTGCAGAAAAGGTAGATGACGAAGTAGACGTAATTTTTGCTGCTCATAACCATGCAAAAGTCAATCAAGTCGTTGACAATAAATTAATCGTTCAAGCGTATTCATACGGCTCTGCGTTTTCGGATGTAGACATTGAAATCGACCCTGCAACAGGGGACATTAGTAAGAAACAAGCAGAAGTTGTGACTGTATACCAAAAGGACTATACACCAGACCCTGCGGTTTCCGCTATCTTAAACAAGTATGAAGAAAAAACGGCTCCAATCAAAGCAGAAGTAGTGGGTGAATCACTTACTACTTTACCTAAAGGATACCCTACAAATGGTGAAGTGGGAGACGTTGCTTTAGGAAATCTTTTAGCTGATGGAATGAAGTACGCAATGAATTCTGACTTTGCTTTAATGAACGGTGGCGGTTTACGTGCTCAGCTTGATGCGGGTGAAGTAACGTTTGGTGATTTATTCTCCATTCAACCGTTTGGAAATGTCTTAAACAAAGTGACCCTTTCAGGAGCTGATCTTGAAACGGTATTAAACAACCAGATTGCAGCTTCTGGACTTGATTTTCACGTTGCAGGTTTCCATTACACATGGGACCCAGCTACGCTAAAAGTCGTTGATTTAACTTTACCTGATGGAACGCCTTTAGATCCATCTAGAGAGTATACGGTTGTTGTCAATAACTATATGTATGGCAATACAAAATATGGAATCGGCGAACTATCGAAAGATATGGAAGTTGGTCCTGAAGATTTAGAAGCTACGATTGCTTATGTAAAGACGCTTCAGCAACCATTTGATTACAAGGTAGAAGGTCGCATTCAGCAAGCAGTTGTGGGTGCGAACAGTCAGCCAACGGAATTAAAGAAAGCTCAATAATAACATGTTTTATGTAAAAGAGACTGAGACATAAGTAGTTCAGTCCTTACTATACCTGAACGATTGAGAGTTCATAACTTTTAATCGTTCAGGTTTTTTGGTTGATTGTGAAAACAAAACAATGTTGGAAACAAGGTGGAATGGAGTGTAGGACACGCGACTCCTGCGGGAAAGAGAGGGAAAACGGAGATCCCGTAGCGCAATGGAACGAATGTGTTGAGACAAACCAAAGAGATGGGAACAGCTAGTGTTCGTCTTTTAGAAGCAATCATTTTGTTATGTCCCAAACTCTTTTGTTATATAGGCAAATCTGTTCTCTACGTTTCGTGAATATGCCATAATGATAGGTACTGATGAATAAGTTAAAGGAGAACAACTGATAAAATGAAATTAGTATCATGGAATGTAAACGGGTTACGAGCATGTGTGAAAAAAGGCTTTATGGACTATTTTCACGAAGTGGACGCAGATCTATTTTGTATTCAAGAAACAAAGCTTCAAGAAGGCCAAATAGATTTAGTAACAGAAGGATATCATCAATATTGGAACTATGCTGAAAAAAAAGGGTATTCTGGAACGGCCATTTTTACAAAGAAAAAGCCTTTAGGCGTCACGTATGGCATACGTGATTTTGAAGATTTAGAGGGAAGAGTCATTACGCTTGAATTTGAAGAGCTGTTTGTAGTCACAATGTACACGCCAAATGCGAAAAGAGACTTAACTCGACTTGCTTATCGACTGGAGTGGGAAGACGCAGTCAGAAGCTATTTAATAGAGCTAAACCAGCAGAAGCCGGTTGTTTTTTGCGGTGACTTAAATGTTGCTCACACACCACTAGACCTACGAAATGCCAAGAGCAACAAAGGAAATTCAGGTTTTACAACAGAAGAACGAGAAAAAATGACGCAACTGTTAGCGGAAGGATTTGTTGATGCGTTTCGTTATCTTCACCCAAACCAAGAAGGTATGTATACATGGTGGTCGTATATGAGTACGGTGAGAGAGCGAAACATTGGATGGCGCATTGATTATTTTTTAATTTCAGAGCAGCTGAAAAGTCGATTAAAGCGTGCGGATATTCACTCAAACATTTTGGGAAGTGATCATTGTCCCGTTGCAATTGAACTTATTTAAGGAGGAATAAGAATGAAAACCTATCGAAATCGAACGGATGTACCAGTTCAAGAAACTTGGAATTTAGCTGACATTTATCCAAATATAGAGGAATGGCATGTACAGTATGCACTTATTGAAGAAAAGGTGGCTGAATTAAATAGCTTTAACGGAAACATTTCAAGTGCTGAAGAGTTGTATCAATTTTTAAACTTAAAGGAAGAAATGACCTATGAATATAGCAAACTATATGTATATGCGTTTTTACAACATGACTTAGATACACGAGTTTCAGCTTCTCAGGCACTTTTAGATAAAGCTAGCCACTTAGGTCAAAAAATAAGCAGCGCCACTTCATTTTTTATGCCATTTTTATTATCACTAGATGAATCTACGCTTAAATCATACATAAACGAAGTAAAAGAATTAGCTTATTTTGAGGATTCGTTATTTGAGTCGTATCGGTATAAAAAGCACGTGTTAAGCAAGGAACAAGAAGAAATTTTATCGAAAATGGGGGATGCGCTAGGTTCTCCTCGTCAGACATTTGGGATGATTAATAATGCGGACATTCGTTTTGGTGAAGTAACGACTGATTCTGGTGAAAAGGTGACATTAACAAGAGGGATGTATAGCAAGTTAATTGAGGATAAAAACCGAGAGAAGCGAAAAGAAGCATTCCAAGCTTACTACAAGCCGTACATGCATTTGCAACATACAATTGCTTCAACGTTAAGCTCAGCGATTAAAAATACAAAAACAACGTCTGAAATTAGGCAGTATCCATCTACTTTAGAAAGAGCGCTATTTTCAGATAATGTTCCAAAAGAGGTATATGAGAATTTAATCCAAACAACAAAAGCACATATTCAGCCGTTGTATGATTATATGGACATTCGAAAAAAAGAGCTTGGGTTATCAGAGCTTCGTCAATATGATTTAAGTGTCCCGTTAGTGAAAAATCATAAGCTAACGATTCCCTATGATAAAGCATATGAAACAATGTTGGAGAGCTTGTATCCACTCGGTGAAGAATATGTCAATACGTTAAAGAGCTTTAAAGAAAAGCGATATATTGATGTAAGAGAAACACCAGGGAAACGCTCAGGAGCATATAACTTAGGTTTATACGGCGTTCATCCATTCGTTTTATTGAATCATCAAGATGATTTATCAAGCTTGTTTACTCTTACTCATGAAATGGGCCATGCGATGCATAGCTATTATTCAAACCAGTATCAGCCTCAAATTAAAGCTGGGTATTCAATCTTTGTAGCGGAAGTGGCATCGACGGTCAATGAAGTTCTTTTAATTCGTTATTTAATTGAGCGGGCTAAAACAGAAGAAGAGAAAAAGTACTTATTAAATCACTTTATTGATCAGTTTAAAGGAACCTTCTTCACGCAGGTGATGTTTGCCGAGTTTGAACAAATTACGCATGAAAAAGCACAGAAACAAGAGGCGTTAAATGCTGAGGTATTTAATGAAGTGTATGCCGATTTAATGAAGCAATATTATGGACCAAGTCTTGTAGCAGATGAAGAAACCAAATATGGATGGGCTAGAATCCCTCACTTTTACCGTCCATTTTATGTCTATAAGTATGCGACAGGCTTTGTGTCAGCCATTGATATTGCTGATCGACTTATTAAAAAGGAAAAAGGAACAAAAGAAGCGTATTTACAATTTTTGCGAAGCGGGAGCTCGGATTATCCGCTTGAACTATTAAAAGCTACCAACGTTGATCTCTTAAAACCAGATGCTATTGCTAATGCGATGTCCGTCTTTGCAGAGTTAGTTAAGCAGTTAACGAAATAATTGATAAAAAGAGGCTGGGACCTAAGTAATTCAGCCAATGATAAACCTGAACGGTTGAGAGTTCCTCACTTTTAATCGTTCAGTTTTTTTCTTGATTGTGAAAACAATGTTGGAAACAGGGTGGAATGGAGCGTAGGACACTCGACTCCCGCGGGAAAGAGAGGGCAAACTGAGTTCCGCAGCGCAGCTCAGGTTCCTCCCCGCGGAAAGCGAGTGGCCGTAGAGCAGTGGAACGAACTTGTTCAGGTAACTAAAGAGGTGAGAAAAGGGAGTGTTGATATTTTTGAAAATTTGTTTTGTTATGTCCCATCCTCTTTCTCTTTATTTGAAAAACTTTCGAATGTCGAAAAAAATAGGTGAAAAGGGTAGTGCATGTAGTGAGAAAGTGTGTTAAGATACGATTTGGTTGAAAAAGGATATCGGTAAAGAGGGTGAGGGTATGACCGCTGTTGAGGTCAAAAAGGGCTCTGGAGAAAAGCTAAATCTATTCTTTTTAACATGGCCTATTTTTTTAGAAGTTTTTCTTTTTATGCTGATGGGAATTGCCGATACGTTTATGCTAAGCGCGCTTTCCGATGACGCGGTATCAGGAGTAGGAGCAGCAAACCAATACCTACATATTGCGATTTTAATCTTAGAAGTAATTGGGAACGGTGCGGCGATTGTGGTTGCTCAGTACATCGGTTCAAAGCGCTACATGGAAGCCGCTAGAATATCAGCTTTGGCAGTTACTATGAATTTAATTGTTGGCATAGTCATTAGCGTGTTCTTTTTATTGTTTGCACGCAGCATGATGGCTGCTATGAACTTGCAAGGCGAAGTTTTGGCTTACGCGCAAAGTTATTTAGCGATTGTTGGTGGTGCTATTTTTTTACAAGCGATTATTAACTCGTTAGCTGCTATCATCCGTGTTCATGGCTTTACAAAACAAGCTATGTTTGTATCTCTTGGTATGAATTTATTCCATATTGTTGGAAACTATCTATTAATCTTTGGGAAGTTTGGTTTTCCAGAAATGGGTGTTCAGGGGGCTGCTATCTCAACAGTTGTCAGCCGCTTGCTTGCATTGATGGTTTTCTTCTGGTTGCTATATCAAGTGATGGAATACAAAGTTAAGGTTCAGTACTATTTATCGTTATCAAAAGAATATATGGGGAAAATCTTAAAGATTGGCCTTCCATCAGCATTTGAGCAAGTCATGTATCAAGGTTGTCAAATTGTCTTTTTATATTATGCAACGTATCTTGGCTCAGAATCGTTAGCAGCTAGGCAGTACGCTACCAATATTTCAATGTTTATTTACTTGTTTGCCATCGCTATTGGAATTGGAACATCCATTATTGTAGGCCGATTAGTAGGTGGGAACGAAAAAGATGAAGCCTATACGCGCGTTTGGCACAGTGTAAAGTGGGCTGTAGGGGTTACGCTTGGAATGGTAGTGCTTGTTATTTCGTTTCGAACAAAACTAATGAGTTTATTTACAGATAATGAACAAATCATTACGCTAGGTGCTACGGTTTTAGTGCTAAGTATTGTGCTAGAAACAGGGCGAACAATGAATATTGTCCTAATTAATTCTCTGCGCGCAGCTGGTGATGCTAAATATCCATTATTTATTGGCTTGTTTTCAATGGTGCTCATGAGCTTACCGCTTGGCTATTTCTTTGTGTTCCATTTAGATATGGGGCTTGCGGGCATTTGGTTAGCAATTGCTGCAGATGAGTGGACGCGAGCCGTTATTATGTTCTTTCGCTGGAAAAGCAGAGCATGGGAAAATCATGCGCTTGTTAATCATGAAAAAACAGAACCTGTGCAAGCTTAGAAGAGGCTGGGACATAAGTAATTCAGCCAATGATAAACCTGAACGATTGAGAGTTTCTCACTTTTAATCGTTCAGGTTTTTTGGTTGATTGTGAAAACTGAGATCCCGCAGCGCAGCGAGGAAGCTCAGGTTCCTCCCCGCGGAAAGCGAGTGGCCGTAGCGCAATGGAACGAACGTGTTCAGACAAACCAAAAAGATTGGAACAGCTATTGTTCGTCTCTTAGAAGCAATCATTTTGTTATGTCCCAAACTCTTTTTCGTGTGGAGAAAAGTTATACATAAGTAAAAACGTTAATATGATAGTGTCATAGAGCTTGACCACAATAAGGAAGTAGGTGGAGGCATGGGAGCGTTTTTAACAGATCTTTTAGAGCTGCTGACAAGCTTTGGGTACATTGGCATTGCATTGGGGTTGATGGTTGAAATAATTCCGAGTGAGATTGTACTAGCATACGGTGGCTACATGGTAACGAAAGGAATTATTACGTTTTGGGGAGCAGTTATCGCTGGAATAATTGGTGGAACGATTGCTCAATGGTTTTTATATTGGATCGGAGCTTACGGTGGACGTCCATTCTTACAAAAGTATGGAAAGTATTTATTTATTCGTGAAAAACACCTAGATGTTTCAGAAAAATGGTTTAAGGAATATGGAACAGGAATTGTATTTACCGCTCGATTTGTACCGGTGGTTAGGCATGCTATTTCTATTCCAGCTGGCATTGCAAAAATGTCGTTTTGGAAATTCACGTTCTTAACCATTTTAGCAATGGTTCCTTGGTCCATACTATTTGTCTATTTAGGGATTCAGCTAAAAGAAAACTGGATTAATATTGAGGAAATTGCGACTAGCTATACCATTCCTTTTATTGTCTTTGCATTTGTGGGCGTCGTTTTGTATTTTGTGTTTAAAAAGCCTGCTTCTTCTCAAAAGTGAGAATCCAATTAGTTGTTCTTATGTATAAGGTAGTGCTATGATGCTTATACGTAAGGAGTGATACAATGATAAATGAAGTATGGCTAAACGACACAAAGCTTATAGTTCGACATTTTGAAGAAAAGCAAGAACAAGAAAAGCGCTACATTACGTTTGAATTTGACGTGACAAGCGAAGCATATCATGATGTTACCACCTTGTTATATAAAAATAAGTTTCATGTTCGTATTCCGGCAAAGAATGAGTCTTTTTTTGCTGTCATTCAAACATACTTTACATCCGTTACAAACTTATATCAGGAAAATCAAATAGGAACGTTTACCTTAACTCTTGTTGAGGAGCAACCTAAATGAAACTTAGCATACTTGATCAATCACCAATAAGAATGGGTCAAGAACCTCAACAAGCATTAGTTGAGTCTGTTGAGCTTGCAAAACTAGCAGATAAACTGGGATACACGCGCTATTGGATGTCTGAGCACCATGATTTAAAGGGATTAGCAAGCTCCGCACCAGAAGTCATGCTTAGCTATATTGGTGCACAAACGAAGAAAATTCGGCTTGGTCCTGGAGCCGTTTTATTACCTTATTACAAGCCTTATAAAGTAGCGGAAGTGTACAATACACTTGCAGCGCTACTTCCTGATCGCGTTGATATTGGGCTAGGTAGAGCACCAGGAGGCGGAACAGACGTCATGACAACTCTTTCGGATAACTTTCTGCAGCAAGCATTTAAGATGCCTGCTTTAGTAGAGGAGTTGCTTCATTTTCTAAACTATAAAAAAAGTGCTGTTACTGGCCTGAAGGCTGCTCCATTGCCCGCGGTTTCTCCAGTACCGTGGATTCTTGGAACAAGCAAAAAAAGCGCTTTACTAGCTGCTAAGTACGGCTTGCCGTATGCATTTGGACAATTTATGAGTAACAAAGACCTAGAAGAGATTTTGCACGAGTATCGTACAAGCTTTCAATCTCATCGAGGACAGCAACATCCAGAAGCTTTATTAACGGTATCGGTTATTTGTGCAGAAACAGATGAAAAAGCAAAAGAACTTGCTCACAGTGCGTTAGCATGGAGTATTCAAAGTGAAAGAGGAGACGGCAAAGTAGGTCTCCTTCCAGTTGATGAAGCAAAGAAATATATTGACGAATTGCCAGATGATCAGGTTAAAGCTGATATTGAAAAGAAAATGCTGATTGGTTCACCAACGACAATCAAACATAAGCTTAAATCTATGCAGGACGCTTATCAAGTGGATGAGTTTATGCTCGTTTCGTTCATTCCATCGTTTGAAGAGCGCCTTCAATCCTACGAACTTTTAGCACATGAAATATTTACTGAAGAGAGGCTGGGACATAAGTAATTCAGCCAATGATAAACCTGAACGATTGAGAGTTTCTCACTTTTAATCGTTCAGGTTTTTTGTTGATTGTGAAAACAATGTTGGAAACAGGGTGGAATGGAGCGTAGGACACTCGACTCCTGCGGGAAAGAGAGGGAAAACGGAGATCCCGCAGCGCAGCGAGGAAGCTCAGGTTCCTCCCCGCGGAAAGCGAGTGGCCGTAGCGCAATGGAACGAACGTGTTCAGACAAACCAAAAAGATTGGAACAGCTATTGTTCGTCTCTTAGAAGCAATCATTTTGTTATGTCCCAAACTCTTTTTGTGACAAAAATTAGCTGTGTGTTTAAAGTGATGGATTACTATTGAATTTTTATAACTTTTATTGTATAAATATTTATATCGGTATTTATTTATTCAAACTTAATGAAAGTAAAATAGATAAATCTAGTGGAAAGAAAGGAAGGGACAGAATAATGGGTTACATAACAACAGAGCAGTTACCTGCGTTTCATCAATTTGCATATCTTCATGAAGAGAGTGGCTTAAAGAAAAGTAAAAAAGCAAGCTATACGAAAGAGCAGCTTTATGAAGCGGTATGCAATAGCTTTTATACGTTTTCTATTTATGATAATCATCAGTTAATTGCGTTCGGCCGAATGATTTCAGATGGTATTTACCAAGCTTTAATTTGTGATGTGATGGTAGCTCCAACTTATCAAAAAAAAGGGCTAGGAAAGCAAGTTATTGAAGGAATCGTCAATAAATGTAACGAACGAGGAATTGAGTCCATTCAACTTTTTGCTGTAAAAGGAAAACAGCAGTTTTATAAGAAGCTCGGGTTTCAAGAGCGGGATTCAGAAGCACCTGGCATGTCGTTAGTACAATAATAAAAAGGTAGGCGAAAGCCTACCTTTTTATTATTGTACAGCATCAAATTTATTTACTTTCCATGTAGCTCCTGATTTATAGAATGTGACCGTGCGTTTTACAGTGCCACCTTCTACGTCGGGAACAGTGAATTCGTAAGAGCGTACATCAGAACGTTGATATGTTAATTTAACTTTGGCTTTATTCCACTCTAACATGTTTCCACCATCTCCAACTGGACGAGCTAGCTTGCCGTTATGTGTGATAAAGCCGTATTTTGTTAGTCCTGCATTAATTGCGCTATTTGTATAAACTCCACTTAAGTACGAAGTAACTTTTTGTTTTGTATCAAATTCGCTGCAAACATAAGAATAATAAGTGCCTTTATAAGTAAATGCTTTTTGTGTACACGCTTTTTGTTTGTAACCGTGTAATGTATTCCAATAGCGAGTGTTTGCGTCCGCCGCAATTTTAATAGCTTGGTTATTTGATAGGGTTGCTGACGTTGTTGCGGCCGTAGCACCTGCAGTCATTGTAAAGAAAAGAGCCATTGTCATTAGAACTAGTTTAAATTTTTTCATTGTGATTCTCCCTCCTAAATGAATCATCTTTTATGTAACATTCATGTTGCTTTTGTTACAATTATGTTACATTTATATTACAACAGAATTCAGAAAAAGAAAAGGGGTTTTCCGAATTTATGTTTATTTTTCCCTTTAAATTTTAAAACAAACCTGAAGTTATGAAATGACTGCGACATATTTTGAATGTAGTTTGTTAAATGATATGGCTGTGGTAAGATAGGTATGTCTAGATTACACTGAAGGAGAGAACATAATGGGTTATTTGTTTGCAACAACTATCTTTTTAATTATTGCTGTTGTTGTTGGGTTTCTAGTAACGGTTGTGAGTATTGCAAGACGAAATAAAAATGAAGGATCTAAATAAAAGCAAAAGTCATTTTGAAGTGACTTTTGTTTTTTTATGTACATATAAAAATACGACTCTCTTGCCTCACACCCCTTTGTAAAAAAAGAACTAGTTTTGTCACCTTTATGTCGTTTTATCGGAATTTCAAAGAGAAGTGTTTACTGAACCGTAGTATAAAGGTAAGCACTTATTTATGAACATTGGTTATAAGTAAGGCTAGAAATCATAAATTATAAATTAAGAAGAGGAAAAGCAGTGTTTTTGTATAATTTGTTATAAAGTAAGAGTTTGCTAGGAGTTCTAACATAAAAGGGGATTTGCATCGTTGCTTATGTCATAATAATGAATATTCATTTTTCGACATCAAGTATTTTCCACATTATTCATTTAAGAAGAAACGAAGGAGTGGTTGCTTTGCAAAGACAAAAATTAGTAGTAAACGGTGAACGGTTAAAACAAGAGCTTGAAGCATTTGCTGACTATGGAAAAACAATTAATAACGGTGTTACAAGGCTATCTCTATCTAAGGAAGATCGACTGGTACGCGATTATTTCTGCGAATGCTGCGAGCAGCTAGGCATGACAGTTAAAATTGATGATATGGGATGTATCTATGCAACTTTACCGGGAGTTGAAGATAAGCCACCTATTGTCATGGGTTCTCATCTCGATACGGTAAAAAAAGGTGGTCGCTTCGATGGCGTACTAGGAGTTGTGGCAGGGTTAGAGCTTGTAAGAACTCTTGTAGAGAACAACATTAAGCCGAAAGTTCCCATTATGATTGTGAACTTTACAAACGAGGAAGGAGCTAGATTTGAACCTTCAATGATGGCTTCAGGAGTGTTGTCTGGGAAATTTGATAAGCAGACAATGTTAAAGAAACAAGATGTGGAAGGCACAACTTTTGAGCAAGCTTTAGCAGCAAGTGGTTATGAGGGAGATATTACAAACCGCTTAACAGAAGCTGCTGCATTTTTGGAGCTACATATTGAACAAGGCCCTGTATTGGAAAGTGAAAATCTATCAATTGGAGTAGTGGAGTGTGTGCTTGGGATGGTTTGCTATGAAATTGAAATTACAGGTGAATCCGATCACGCAGGCACCACACCAATGAAGATGAGAAAAGATGCCCTGTTCGCTACTAATACAATTATCCAAAAAGCGCGTGAAAAACTGAGCGCAATTGATGAAGAACTAGTTTTTACGATGGGGCGCATGAACGTCTTGCCAAATATTCATACCGTCATCCCAAATCAAGTTATTTTTACCATTGAAGCTAGACACAAGGATATGAATGTTATTGCAGAAGTAGAAGAAATAATTAAAAACCTATCCTCTTTAGCAGCAGCGGAAGGCTGTGCGATGAAAGCAACGAAACAATGGGGACGAGATACCGTATGGTTTAATGAAAGAGTGTGTGGAGTTATTGAGAAAGCAACGCAAAACCTCACGTATTCTTATAAGCGAATGGTAAGCGGAGCGGGTCACGATGCGCAGTTTATTGCTAGTTATGTACCGACGGCGATGATTTTTGTACCAAGCTTGAATGGTAAAAGTCATTGCGAGGAGGAATTTACTGAGTGGAAGCAGTGTGAACAAGGCGTAAATGTATTATTAGAAGCGGTGATGCAGCTGCTTGAATAGAAAAAAGAGACTGAGATATAAGTAGTTCAGCCTCTACTATACCTGAACGATTGAGAGTTCATAACTTTTAATCGTTCAGTTTTTTTGGTTGATTGTGAAAACAGTGTTGGAAACAGGGTGGAACGAACGTGTTCAGACAAACTAAAAAGATGGGAACAGCTAGTGTTCGTCTTTTAGAAGCAATCATTTTGTTATGTCCCACACTCTTTTTTTAATGAAGACTGTTCAACATTTAGCTCAATTAAATTCCCATCAGGGTCTGCACAAAAGATTTGGGCAAAGCCGCTTTTACTCTTTCGTTTTTCAAGGGTCTCAATTCCTTTAGAGGTTAAATGACGGAGCGTCTCTTCAAAGTCAGCTACACGAAGAGCAAAGTGACCTTCACGACTGCTTAGTTCCGTTGTTCCACGAAGGGTTTGAGCAGTAGGAAAAACGATTAAGTGGATTTGTTGATTCCCAACTCCGTACCAAGCTCCTTCGAAATCAAAATCTGGACGCTTAATTTCTTGTAATCCTAAAACATCTCCATAAAAATGTTTGGCTTTTTCAATATTTGTTACGGCTATGCTTACGTGATGTAAGGCTTCGTATGTAATCATGATAAATTCCTCATTTCTCAAGAGTTATTATGTAAAACGATATCATAAAAACAAATAGATGACCACAAGTACGAATGTATACTGAGTATAAACTAGTGCACAATGAAAAGGTACAAAAAAGGGAGTGTATAAAATGGATATGGAAATGCAAGGTAGCTCATCTACTGAACGGTTTATTCCAGTAACATCTGTAGCTAATGATAAAGGAGTAGAGGTAGCTCTTGATATTTATAGTTATACCATTCAGATTGTAAACATTTGCTTTTTAGGTAATCCCCAACATGAGAATGAATTTGTGTTAGTGAATGCAGGAATGCCAGAGTCGGCTCCAATGATTTTAAAGGAAATTGAAGACCGATTCGGTGTGGGTGCTCAGCCTAAAGCAATCGTTTCGACCCATGCTCATTTTGATCATATTGGTTCTATTATTGACCTAGTTGATAAGTGGAACGTTCCTGTCTATGCTCATGAGTTGGAAATGCCTTATTTGACAAGTCAAAAAAATTATTCACTACCGGATAGTATAGTAGAGGGGGGGCTTGTAGCAAAATTATCCCCTCTATTTCCTACTGAAGCCATTGGTTTATGGGGAGCTTTTTATCATTGTTTTATGTCCCAGAAGGCAAGAACGGTTCCCCATATGAAAATAACGAAATAAAATAAGCGCTGTAATAAACCGACAGGCATTGGAAAAAAGAAAACAAACATTATAAGTAATAGAATCATAAATAGAATGGTTAAACAAATAAGCGTCCATTTGCGTCCTGTAGGTAAAAGCTTCGCGTATATCCAAAGTCCGGCTAAAGTAGTGATCATCCCCACCTGAGCAACAATGGAGTGCCAAAATAGATTTATATCAGCTGGTATGAATCCAGAAACGATATTTCCTAATGCCAATAGTAAAAGAAAGATCGTTGCTAGATGTCTCACTTTTGTTTTTGCAAGGTTTTGTGCTAAATACAAAATCCCAATAGCGAGAGTTAAACCGTTTATAATAAACAAGACGTTCATCCAAAGATGAAAAGGAGAACAGATCGTGTAAGGTGCCAGTGAATACGTATATTCACCACATGAAGTAACACCAAGATCACTCATAGCTTGGTATAAAAAGCTATAGGGAACAAGAGAAGTATAAATAAAGAATGGTTCAATCAAAAAATAGCAGCAAGTAGCAAACCAGCTCAAAACGCCAATTTTTTTTGGTATATACAGTGTAATCACCCTTTTTAAAGTGTTATACAGCTATTATATATCCAAAAAATGCTAATTAGAATAGAGCTATAAGGGGAGTTTATTGTAAGGCTTAGGTCTGATAAATAAAGTTCTTCAAACGTACTCTTTTATTGTTTTGTTTCTGTACGAAAAGCTTGTAGGGTTGTTTGTAAGGAAGCATAGGAACCAATGGCGCCATATCCATAAAACCATCCCATAAAAAGGCCAGCGATTAAATCCTTTGGGTGGCTGATAAAGATAGAAACTGTTAACCCTATTAATAAAGCGATTGTTGGTACATATTTCTTATTGATTTTGAAGAAGATTTTTAAAAGTTGGGTTATAATCATCACGCATGGAACAGCGATTATTGCATCCCAAAAGTTTGTGTGAATTGTTGGAAAGACCATGTAATCCCACCTTCAAATGAAAGGAATAAAAATAACTCTATAGTAATAAAATTAGAGTCTCCAATTTGTGCCTTTTTATTTAGAAAAGCCACCAGGAATTTCTGGTAGCTTCTTGTGTTAGCTCCTATAGGATTGAAAGTGTTCAATTGTTTTGAGCAAGTGCGTATGAATGTCGCTAGAAGGTTTCCATCCAAGGGTTTGAAGTGCTTTTTGATTGTTTAATTGACTGTGTAAAATCTCTCCGCTTTGTCCAGGTAGATAATTAGGAGTAGCAGATGAAGAAATCTCCGCAGCTAACAGTTTAAACAGTTCATTAATGCTAATTTGATGATTGCAGCTAATATTAATAATTTCATTCTCACCACTTTTAATAGCAAGAACATTTGCTTTCGCTACATCTTCAACAAACACAAAGTCTCTAGTTTGATTACCGGTCCCAAAAATAGAAGGGGTTTTACCATTTAGTAATTGGTTAATAAAAATGCTGATAACGCCACCTTCTCCGTCTGATTTTTGACGTGGCCCAAATACGTTAGCATAGCGGAAAATTGTAAAAGAGAGGCCGTGTAGCCGTTGAAATAATTGAATGTAAGACTCCGATACAAGTTTTGAAGTTCCGTAAAAGGAAAGAGGAGATGTGGGTGTTTCTTCATCAATCACTGTGTCGGCATCACCGTATACAGCGCTAGAAGAAGAAAAAATAAATTTTTTGACCGCATGTTTTTTACACATATCTAGCAAGTTAATAGTTCCCAAGATATTAGTTGCTGCATCTTCAACGGGGGCTTTTAAAGAAGTCGAAACATTGACTTGTGCCGCTAAGTGGATAACAACTTCTGGTTTTTCAATTTTAAATACCTGCTCAATCTCTTTTGACAAAATTGACATGTTGTAGAAAGAAACGTCATCAGCAAGGTTGCTTCTAATCCCGCTTGATAGATTATCAAGGACAACAGGAGTATACCCATTTTCTAATAAACATTCAACAACATGAGAGCCAATAAAGCCTGTTCCGCCTGTCACTAGTACCTTCATAATTTATCACAATTTGATTTATTCATCACATTCATTCTCCTTTTTTGTATTGGTCTTCCACCACTCTTCGTAGACTGCTTGTATTTTAGCAATCATTACATCCGCGGTTAAATGAGTGGTTGCAAACTCAAAGGCTTGGTTCGCTATTGTTTTACGATATTCGGCATTGCAAATGAGTTCTTCAAGAGCTTGCTTTAGTTCAGCAACGTTTCCGGGTTTACAAACGAGTCCTGAATGTCTGTTTGTAACAATCTCAGGTATACCTCCACAATCACATGTTATAATGGCTTGTTTTGCATGCATTGCTTCAATGATTGATAAAGGGAGGTTATCATTTAGTGTTGGCAGAACGTAGATATCGGATTGTTGCAGAATGTCAAAGACATCATGACGTTTGCCGAAAAACGTAACGAATGATAAGTCTAAATCGCTACGGATTTTTTCAAGATGTTTTCTCATAACACCATCACCCACAATCCATACTTCAATATAATCTTCGAACTGTTTTAGATGAGAAAGAGCTTGAAGAAAGAATTCATGTCCTTTTCTAGGTCCTAATCGTGCGATGCATGTAATAACTAGTTTATTTGTTGCTTTGCTATAAGAAGTACGCAGTGAAGGAACTTTCACGCCGGTATGAACGGTCCTTAATTGTTGATTTGATGCTCCAAGCTCCTTTAGTCGTGGATGAAATGAATCGCTGATTGTGATAATTCGGAAAGCCCCTCGTATGCCAGCTCTCTCAATCGCTGTAAAATAGGCTTCTTCAAGGGATCCTTGTTGCATCTTGTAAAAATCGATGCGACTTTTGGTAAAATGACCGTGCGGAGTAAAGAAAATGGGTTTGTGAAGTTTTTGGTTGAGGTGAGCGAGAAGGTATGCTGCGAAGAGATCTTGAGCATGAATAATATCATAACTTTTAAGATTTTGTTTTTCTAAAAAAGCGTTAAAAACAGTGAGGAAGCTTGTGTTTTTAACAATTTTCTCGCTAACCAACCCGTAGCGTTTGCTCATAAACTCTTTTGCTTTTGAAGCTTGAACTGGAATATGGATCTCAAGCTCTTCTTTCGACATGCTAAGAGGTGAGAGTACATCAACGTGATAGTCCAGCTCTGAAAAACCATCTTTAACATGGTTGATATAGTGAGCTAAACCTCCTGTATTAGGGTAGCGTAAAAAGGTGACATACAAAATACGAAGCTTTGGCTTTCTGATGAGTGCTTTTGCAGTTTGGAATCCTGGTTTGGAAATGAAAGCTGGATTATTTGATGAAATAGCATAAAACTGATCCATGGTGTGGAGTAAATCAGGGAAAAACGGAGGTAGATTTGTCGAAAAAGAATCGTTCATAACATAACACCTCGATTCGTTCGCTTACTATTTATAAATTCCAAGGTCTTTACCCCAGGTTTTAAGTTTATGAAGGTGATAAGGTAATAGCTCACCACCACGATTTTCATAAATTCTTCGCAGTTGTGTTTGTAATCCCTTTTCAAGAGTTCGCTGCAAATATGCCATTTTATAAAGGTGGGTCGGATTTTCTTTAAAGGAAATGCCGTGTTTTTTCATCTCTTGAAGGTAGGCTTTAATGCACTCTGTTCGAATAGAATTGCCGTCTTTTTGCCAGTCTTTTCGAAAAGCAATTAACAGCTCAACTAATACGATTAAATCTAGCCAAGAAGGAGCGTATTTAGCAGACTCCCAATCGATAAATTGAATTGGCCAAGGGCCGTTTTTTACCGTTTCATGGCTACATATGTTTTGCATGTGCAAATCGCCATGAGTTAGGGCAGAACCACTTTCTAATAACTCTGGAAAAAAATCAGGACCCTTTTCGTATATTTTATATAAAGAACTTTTATGAGGTGAAAGAATGGATTTGAGTTCTCGGTTTTTTGAGGATTCTTGAAGGAAATTCATCGTGTTAGCAATCGCTTTTGAGCGTTCTTTTCGCATAGTGAATGAATCATAAATAGGTAGCCAAGAGCTCCATTCCATTGCCTGTTCATTAAAATGACTGTCAAACGTATTAGCATGCAGTTTTGCTACCGATGGAATAATGGATTGAAAATGCTTTGGTGTGAATACTAGTTGACCTCGAACTTGTTGCACAAATTCCATGAATATCCACGTTTCTTCTTTATATTCTTCCACTAAGTAAATAGTTGGAAAAAAAGACTTTAACTTGGAATAACCTTTTGTATACATATTGATTTCAATGTCGTTTTTATAATTATTCTTACTATACGTTTTAAAGATAAGTGGAAAAGAATTATGTTTTGTGCTCACAACCAGTTTATAAATACTACTTCGCGTTGTAGATTTTAAGCATTTCAAGTCGGTGGAATCAATCATGATTTTTTCCCCGATAGATGCTGATAGCTTTTCTTCGATTTTTAAGAGCTGAAACGTTGAATATAATTCTTTTGGTTGATACATTTCTTATTTCTCCTTTCGCTTGTTTTTCCATGCGTTGACTAAATGTGAATAAGCACTTCGAACAAAGGGCATTGGATCTCGTAAGCTGAACAATGCCCATTCTTTTTCGCCTTTAAAACCTGATAGGAAATCTCGTAACGTCATGCCTTCTTGTTTTCGCTTCGTTAGGTAAGTTAAGTAATAGCGCACGAGATAAATCCACTTCACTCCATCTTTTTGAACGAGATGGGGAATCGGTTGTTGTTCTGTCATTGATAAATAGTAGAGGTAAACAAAGTCGATTCCAGCTGCACCTGTTAAGCTGTGGGTGAGCCAAAAACGAGGGTTTATTTCAATGAATTTATAAACACCATCTCTCGGGTCTTTTTTAAACTCAGCCATCGCAACGCCCTTTAAGTGAATGGCTTTAAAGAATGGGAGGCAAATATCAAATAATTCAGGAACGGTCTTACTGACAATATGCGCTCCAGTGCCAAACTGAGCTGGAAACTGATGATTTTTTTGGAGTGAAAACTGAGCAAGTAAATTCATATTTTCATCAAAAAAAGTGGCTACCTTATAAAAACAGCTGTTATCGCCTGGAATAATTTCTTGTACAATTAAATCTCCAGCTTGTTGATAGGTAGGGTATTCTGCTTGGAGTTGTTCAGCAGTTTGGATTAAGATTGCTTTTTTATTAATAATCTTTCGAAATTCATGGCCAAGCACAGGCTTTAAAATGCATGGAAACTCTAACGTCTCTATCGCTGTCTTCATATCATCTTCATTTTTAATAATAAACGTTTTAGGGCAGGGGATGTTATGTTTCAAAGCAAGATTATAAGCTCGCTGTTTATCTAGCACTTGCTCAATTACATCATGATCAGGAAATAAGAATAAAAAATAATTGGAAAGTTCCTTACGGTATTTGGAAATAAATATGACATAATCATCAGCACCCGTATATAATACAGGTTTATGTTTCTGTTTCTTTCCAAGTGTAATGAGCACATCTAGCAGCTCTTTTTCTTCGGTAAGAGGACTTGGACAAGGGCTACAGGTAGCTAATTTTGTTTTTCCAATTCGGTAAGACTTTTCTGTATCAAAAGCATATATTTCAATGTTCCGTTCTGCTAACCTTTTAATAATTCCTAAGCCGTTTGCGCTAAGGTCGAGTACTACGGCAGCATGTTTGTCATTCATATTTTTTCACCTACTTTAAAAGCGGCAAGCGCTTGAGAATAAAGGTTGCTTATAAAAGACACCATTTTCACGTTTGTCAGGTTGGCGTTTGCGAAACGCTTTGCATTGGCGGCCATTCGAGCACGCGCCTTTGTATTAGCGATGAAAAAGGAAAGTGCTCTAGCTAACGTTTCGGTGTCTCCTGGTTCAATAATAATTCCAGTTTTATTATGCTTAATAATCTCTGGGATGCCTCCGCATTCTGTTGAAATGATTGCCGTTTGAGCATGCATTGCTTCAATAATAGATAGAGGCAAGCTATCGTTTAGCGTTGCGAGAACAAAAATGTCGGTTTCGTGTAAGATTTCTGGAATATCGGTTCGAGTTCCAAGAAAATGAACCATGTCCAAATGGAATTTTTCCTTTTGTTCTTCCAACTCTTCGCGCATTTCTCCGTCACCTACAATAAGCACTTCTACGTTATCTAGATGATTAATAGTAGACAGGGCACTTAATAAATCTCTATGGCCTTTTCTAGGGCCTAGTCTAGCAATTGATGCAATGGTAATCTTGTCATCTTTTGCTTTATGCTTTTTAGGGTACATCTTATTTTCAATCCCGGTGTAAACTGTTGTCATATGTTCTTGTTTGGCACCAATACTTTCAAGTGGTGGGCGAAATCCATCATGTAAAATGATAATATGGCTGGCAAATGAAACAGCTTGCTGCTCCATGCGTAGGTAATACGCTTCTTCAACCGATCCTTTATCAAAAATATTGAATTTTAAGCGGTTAAAAGTATACATGCCGTGAGGAGTATAGAAGAGAGGTTTCTGAAGAGACTTGTTAAATTTCCCTAAAATATTTGCGGTGAATAAATCTTGAGCATGGAGGATATCATATTTTTCTAAATCTACGGTCTTTAACATTTGTTCATAGATATAAAGTAAACGTTGGTTTTTTAAAATAAGTTTGTTTACTTCGCCATAACGGGTTGAAAAAAAGTCTTCAAGCTCAGGAACAATTTCATTGCGCATTTCTTCTTTTTTTAAAGATGGAAACTTACGAGGAGAAATGACATCCACATAATGACCTTGGCTCCGTAAAGTAGCGCTTAGCTCTGAGATATAGTTAGATAAACCACCTGTGTGAGGATAATCCCAAAATGTTGTAATTAAAATCGAAAGCCTGCGCTTTTGTGAATTTTGTTTTTTCATAGATTTTAACTTTTTGCTAGGTTGAGTTGAACTGTATTCTTCCACATCACTTTTATTATTAATCCCATAAAATGTATCCAACGTATCAATTATATATGGATATGGGATGTTGCCACTGTATTTCACAACCAAACCCTCCTTATAATTTCAAACGCTTCAGCATACGGTACACCAACGGTCATTCCCCGAACCTTTGCTAATGCTTTTACTCCCTCATATGATCTTGGGTGTGGGAAATCACGCATTTCCACGTCATATTCTTTTAGCGCTTCCACTTTTAAATCCATTGTATCGGTAACATTTACAAAATAATTTGGTTTAAATACTTGATCGTGTGTATAGGTATTCCATTCGGTAGAAGATACTGTTTCAAATGTAATGAGCTCGATTGGTTTTTTATTAGGAAGCGGGCGAGTCGCGGTTAACACCGCTTCAAATGTAATACGGTGATCGATGTTCATATCACCGTAGTGGTGAGTGAAAATTTTACTTGGATTATATTTTGTAATTAATGCTTCAATGTCTTTTGTCAACTTGTGACGAGGCATCATTTCTAACTCTAAATTTTTATGACCGAGAAAAATAACTTCTTCAATGCCGAGCTTTTTGTTAGCGAGACGGCCAAACGCTTGAATATGATGAGCTTCTTCTTTACGCCCTAACGCTGTAACAACAGATACGACCGTATATCCTTGATCGATCAATCGTTTGAGAGTTCCTGCAGATCCTAATAGTTCGTCATCAGGGTGAGCTCCGATAACTAATATATAATCTTTCATTCCGATGTCACTCCTTATAGCCTTCTGTCTCTATTACGGTTAATATATGCAAACGTATGGTTGAAAAGCAACCGGCATTAGCGGAAAAAAGTTGATAATTACCAATAGAATTTTTCTACTTTGAAAGCAAATTACTGATAAGAGCTCCATTTCAAATGAAGGTCTGGACGTAGATCACGTAAATGCTTAAAGAATAAGTCTAAAACCCCTAATTTTTCTAAACCTTGAAAAAGCTTAGTAGGAACTTTTGTATCAGAAGTTAATGCTCGTTTTAAATCAATAACCTTCAAATGTCCATCTTTTGTAATTAAAATATGTCGAACCTCTGCATCCCATCTAGTAAAACCAACCCTTTGAAGTTCATCAAGAAGTAAAATAATTTCCTTAACTAAGGAAAAGGGTAGGCTGTTCGTTCTTTTTATATATCTAGCTAGAGAAATAGATTCAATATATTCTAAAATAATGTAATTATAGCCAGCTTCATAAATCCTTGGGATGACGGAAGAACTTTGACCTAGCTTTAATGCTTGTAGCTCTTTTTGTTGTGTTGCTTCATTGTAGTAAATTTTGATACATTTGCCATTTTTAAGATGATATACTTGGCCATCTTTTCCGCTACCGATTAGATTATGGTCGCGTAGGCTACTAAAGGAAATTCTTCGTTGCCTAATAAGGGGATATTTCATATTGATTAAGCCTCTTTTCTTAAATGTTACTTAATTTACTTTTTCTTAATAGTTTATGAGACAGGTTATGGAAATGGAACCGTTAATTTCTGTGCATATTAAAAATATGAGAAGATAATAAAAATTTCTATAAAAAGGAAAGAAAGGAGAAGAACAAAAAATATGTCTGAGGAATCATATATTCGAACAGGACTTGCCAATTTAATGAAAGGGGTAGGAGGTAAACTATACCTAACTTCAACGGAGCTTATACATAAATCACATGCGATTAATGTTCAACGAGGTACTGTAACATTGGACTTGGCAGATATTGAAACGGTAGAGAGAGTCCGTAACAAATTATTAGGAGTGCCTTTGTTAAAAAACGGTCTAAAAATAACTACAAACGATGGAGAAGAGCTTCGGTATGTTGTGAACAAAGCAAGCCAGCGGGGGGAAGATATCGAACAAGCAATAAATAAAGAAAAGCCGAACGTTTGTGACAACGTTCGGCTTTTCTTTATTTACTATTCATTACTTCAGAAACAATTTCATATGAGCGTAATCGCGCTTTGTGGTCGTATATTTGTGCGTTGATCATCAATTCATCAGCATTTGTTTCAGCAATAAAGCTTTCAAGCTTTCTCTTTACAGTTTCTGGTCCGCCGATGATGGATGAACCTAACTGTTGCTGTAGAGTTGCCTTTTCAAATTCACTCCAAATCTTGTCCATATTGTCAACAGGTGCTTTAAGTTTGCCTGGCTTGTTGCGAATTAAGTTTAAGAACTGCTGTTGAAGCGACGTTGCTAATCGTTCCGCTTCTCTATCTGTATCCGCTGCAATTACGTTAACGCCTAACATTGCATATGGTTTATCCAATACTTCAGACGGTTGGAAGTAGCGGCGGTACATTTGAAGCGCTCCAAGCGTATTGTTCGGTGAAAAGTGGCTTGCAAATGAAAATGGTAAGCCAAGCTGAGCCGCTAACTGTGCACTAAATCCACTTGAGCCAAGTAACCAAATTGGCACTTCAAGACCTTCTCCAGGAACAGCTCTCACTGGTAGTGGATGCTCATCAGATGGAACGGCAAGATATGCTCTCAGTTCATCTAACAAATCTGGAAAATCTTGACCATCACTCATGCGTCCTCTTCTTAAAGCTTGGGCGGTTAATTGATCCGTGCCAGGAGCGCGACCTAGGCCTAAGTCAATTCGACCGGGAAAAAGGGATTCTAATGTTCCGAAATGTTCTGCAATAACAAGCGGTGAGTGATTAGGTAACATAATGCCACCTGAACCCACTCGAATGGTAGATGTACCAGCAGCGACATGGCCAATTACGACAGAAGTAGCGGAGCTTGCAATTCCTGACATATTATGATGCTCGGCTAACCAGTAGCGATTGTATCCCCATTTTTCGACGTGTTGTGCTAAGTCTAGCGTATTTCTAAGTGCATCAGCCACCGTGCTGCCTTCCAAAACAGGTGACAAATCAAGCACTGAAATTGGAATGTTTTTTTGACTGTTTGGATGTTGGTCCATCGACATATACTCATCCTCTTTCCGTAATAATAATAATTTAATTATTCGATAATCATCGAACTATCTGCAGGTTTCATTGTAACAAGAATGTGAAAGAGAGAAAAATAAAATGCCTGTGTTTAAACAGAAAATAATTCGATAATTTAGTTATATTATGTTAGGTTTTCTTACAAAAAATAATAAAAAGAATAAAATATTTGGTGATTATGGCTAATTAGAAATTTTAAAATTATCATTTATGTTAATGATTCTTGAAAATTAATGTAATAAAATAAACTTATTACACAAAAATGTTATATCTTATTACATTATATGTTAAATTTTCAGAAAATAAATAATCTTCCGAAGAGGTGAAAGTGTGATGAACAAACGGTATAGTGGTTTCGCATTTGAAGAAAATTTCTTACCAAGATTATCGAGTGTAGATATTGAGCACCTCTCTAAAGAGGACGCACTAGTCATTTTACCAATCGGTGCAGTTGAACAACATGGTCCGCATCTTCCTGTTTATACCGATACTTTAATTGCAGAAGGGCTTTGAGAAGAAGCAATGCTTCAGCTTCAGCACGAAAATATTTGGGTTCTTCCAGCCATTCCTTATGGTAAAAGCAATGAGCATCTAGGTCTATCGGGAACAATGAGCTTATCAGCTTCTACATTACAAGCAGTTGTAATGGATTTAGCTATCAGCGTCTGTAAAAGTGGCTTTAAAAAGCTTTTGCTTTTCAACACACACGGCGGAAATCATGACCTGCTCAATATGATGGCGAGAGAAATACGCATAGAAACTGGCTTGATGGTATTTCGGTTAAATCCTGGATTTGAAGCAGTCAACCGCTTAATTTCACAACAAGAACAGCGCTTTGGGATACATGGAGGTGAAGTGGAAACATCATTAATAATGGAGTTGAAGGGGGATTGGGTGCAATTTGATAAAAGTCCAACAGAGTTTGTTAATTTATCCAATAACCATCATTTACATTTGAAAGGAAATAGCTACTTTGCCTGGGTAATGAACGATATTTCAAACACGGGTATAGCTGGAGATGCCAGACAGGCAACGAAAGAAAAAGGGAAAATGATGAAAGAACTCATCGTGAGTGAGCTTGTTAAAACATTAAAAGAAATGAAGCATTTTTCATTAGGTGATTTAAAGAAAGACTATGTAAATAAATGAAGCGAGGTGGTCGAATATCGTGAGCATTCAGCAGGTGAATCAAGTAAATGAGGTAAAGCGCGAGAGTAGCCCCACAATTGTACAAATGAACCGAGTTAATAAAATGTATGCAAACGGTAAAGTCGCTGTCAAAGATGTTAATTTGACGATTCAACAAGGAGAATTCGTTTCATTTGTCGGCCCCTCAGGTTGTGGAAAATCAACTATTTTTAAAATGATTTCAGGACTGATTGATCAAACAAGTGGTCACGTTGACATTCTTGGAAAGACACCTCGTGACGCTCAAAAAGAAAGTACGGATGTGGCTTTTGTGTTTCAAGATGCTACGTTACTACCATGGAGGTCAGTTATTGATAATGTAATGCTTCCTCTAGAGTTTCGTAATATAGCCCATTCTGAAAAGAAGGAGCGCGCTTATAAAGTACTAGAAATGGTAGGGCTGAAAGAGTATACAAAAGCGCTACCTCGAGAATTATCAGGTGGAATGAAAATGCGTGTTTCTATTGCCAGAGCATTAATTGCAAAGCCGAAGCTTTTGTTGATGGACGAGCCGTTTGGTGCTCTTGATGAAATTACAAGGCAAAATTTACAAAGTGAGTTATTGCGAATTTGGGAAAACGAAAAGATGACGGTGCTTTTTATTACACACAATGTATTTGAAGCTGTGTATCTATCGACCAAAATTGCGGTAATGACGCCTAGTCCGGGTAAAATTGAATCCATGGTAGAAGTGAATCTGCCCTTCCCTCGTAAAGCAGAAATTCGGACAGATCCACAGTTTAGTAGTATCGTTGCTAACGTATCTCACGATTTAAAATTTTAAATGAGGTGATTTATGGTGTGGTTACAAGAATTCATAAATGAGTTTGGAACTGATGCTGTTATTGTAAACGAGGTCTTAAGAGAAAAGCTATCAAAAGACTACTATTGGTATTCTCCAGTACTGTATGAGCAGCTTAAAAATAAAATCGCCGATTGTGCAATTGCGCCTACATCAATCGATGAACTACAGCGTATCGTTTCGTTTGCCGTTAAAAATAAAGTAGCTATTACGCCAAGAGGAGCGGGAACAGGAAACTACGGCCAAGCAATTCCATTACAAGGTGGAATCGTTATTGATTTAACAAAACTTGATCGTATTGACATGCAAGGAGATCGCTTAGTTTCCGTGCAGGCTGGCGTTCGCTTAGGTGTATTGGAAAAGACGCTGCGTCAAAACAATCGGGAACTTCGTATTTTTCCGAGCACTTATATGAAGGCAACGGTGGGGGGATTCTTATGCGGAGGCTCCGGTGGAATCGGATCGATTCGTTGGGGGAATTTATGGGACGATAATGTAAGTAGCGTTACGGTTATGACCGTTGAGGAAATGCCCCAGCTGTTAACTGTTTCAGGTGATGACATGCAGCGGTACATTCACAATTATGGCACAACCGGTCTTATTGTTGAAGTGAAGCTGCCGATAGAACCAAAGGTGTCATGGTCACAACATATCGTTTTCTTTCATGATTTTCGTGAAGCTATTAAGTTTAGCGATGAACTAGCCCATAGTGAAGAAATCCTTAAGCGTTTGGTTTCCGTGTGTGAATGGCCAATTCCAGCTCACTTTCACCCCTTGAAGAAAGTATTACGGGAAGGTCAGTCAATTGTTATGCTTGAAATTGACGAAAAATCAGTTCATCTATTAGATTGTTTGGCAGATAAATATGATGGAGACATAGGATACACAATTCCTGCTGAAAACTATCAAAAAGGACTAAAGCTTTCTGATTTTACATGGAATCATGCGACATTATGGGCTCATAAGCATGGAGACAATTTAACCTACTTGCAGGCTCGCTTTCAAACTGATCGAATATTTGAGCAGATGGCAGACCTTCGAAGTAAATTTGGTGATGAAATTCAGTTTCACTTTGAATACATTAAAATTCAAGGAGAAATTGTACCCGCTTCACTACCGGTGGTGAAATATCAGTCAAAAGAGAGGTTATATGAAATCATCCAGTTTTGTAAAACGATTGAAGTAGAAATTAATGATCCGCACACATATATACTCGGGTTTGGTGGATACAACATGAGAATGAAAGAGTTATTAAAACGAAAAGAGCTAAACGACCCTTATAACTTATTGAATCCTGGTAAGTTGCCGACGGCTAAAGAAGTCCAAGAATTTCAGTTATAGGAGGGGGAAAACATGGAACATTCGCATCAGGAGTTAAATCGAGTTCAAGAAGTAAACGTCACCTATAAGAAAAACACGTGGCCAATATTGAATACGTATCTTCCACCAGTTATCGTATTTATGCTTTTTATGCTATTTTGGCAGTTTGGTACCCAGCTGCTTCAAATTCCACCTTACTTATTGCCAAAACCAATGGATATTGTAGAAGCTGCCGTAATGAATTGGAGTAACCTAAGCGGTGCTGTTATTCGAACAATCACAGAGTCGATGCTCGGGTTTATGTTTAGCGTAATAGGTGGAGTGGTTGGCGCGCTATTGATGTCTAGCTCTAAGCTTCTAGAACGCAGCTTATACCCCTACGCCATTTTATTACAGACTATTCCGATTGTGGCCATTGCACCTATCATCGTGATTTGGTTTGGTTCAGGTATGAATGCTATTGTGATCATTGCGTTTACAATTGGCTTTTTCCCTATGCTATCCAACACGCTCATTGGCTTAAACGCAACGGATCGTGGCATGATTAATTTGTTAAAGCTGTACCAAGCGTCACCTTGGCAAATTATGTGGAAAGTGCGAATTCCAGCTGCTCTTCCTTATATCATGGCAGGATTGAAAATTTCCTGTACCTTAGCAGTTGTAGGAGCAATCGTAGGAGAATACATAGCCGGTATTGGTGGGGGCGACGGTGGTTTAGGCTATGCCATTACGGTAGCTTCCTCTCGGATGGAAACGGCATACCTATTCGCTTGTGGTATTTCCGCATCTGTTTTAGGTATTGGCTTTTTCTTGCTGGTCAATTTATTTTCTAAGCTTTTGTTAGGTTCATGGCATGAGTCGGAAATGAAGAGAGAGAACTAATTTTCTAAAAGGGGGAAATGAGTGTGAAACAAGGGGTTTTAAAAAAAATCGGTTTAATTGGTGCTGTATCACTGTCATTATTTCTGGCAGGATGTGGAAGTGAAGAGACGTCTGGGAGTGATAATACTGAGAAAAAATTGGAGACGGCAACCCTTATTACAAACTGGTTTGCACAACCTGAACATGGCGGTAACTACGCGGCATTAAAAAAAGGTTTTTATAAAGAACAAGGTCTCGACATGATAATTGAACCGGGAGGACCTCAAATTTCATCAACCCAAGTCGTTGCTTCTGGAAAGGCTGAATTTGGTTATACGCAAGCGGAAGATATTTTAATTGCAAGAGATAAGGGAATACCTCTTGTTGCGATTGGAGCAATTTTTCAAAAAAGCCCGCAGGTATTAATTACCCATAAAGGAACGGTAGGAGATTTTAAGGAGCTGAACGAAAAGACAGTGTATACAGCACCAGGGAGTGGTTATTGGGAATATATTAAAAAAGCCTATAACTTAGATAGGGTAAAAGATCGTGCGTATACGGGCTCATTAGCAACCTTTATTGAGGATGAAAATGCGGTCACACAAGGGTACGTGACGTCAGAGCCGTTTTCTCTTGAACAAGAAGGAATAGAAAACGATTATTTATTCATTCATGATGCTGGATTTGAAACGTATGCAAACGTGATTTTTACAACTGAAAAGATGATTAAAGAAAACCCTGAAGTGGTTCAATCATTTATGAATGCTACGGTAAAAGGCTGGGAGTATTACCGAGAAAGTTCAGATGAAATCAATCCGTTCCTTCAAGAGAGAAATCCAGACTTGAAGATGGAAGCGATGGAATATGGTGCAAAAGCACAAGAAGAATTGATCTTCGGAGGAGATGCTGCTGAAAGAGGTTTCGGTTATATGTCAGCGGAGCGCTGGGATAAACTTCAAATGCAGCTTCTTGACTTAGGGATTATTAAAAATAAAGAAGATATTAAGGGGATTTTTACAACAGAATTTTTAAAGAAATAAACCGTAAATGTAGAGAAAAGAGAAGAGTAGATCTTCTCTTTTTTAGTAGAAAGGAAGATTCTATTGTATGATATGGCCATTAAAAATGCTCGGTTGTTACACGCAGTGGAAGTTGTAAATATTGGAGTATCGAATGGAAGGTTTATGCATATAACAAAAGATCTAGTAGATGGAAAGAAAGTGATAGATGCCAAAGGGGGGATAGTTATTCCTCCTTTCGTAGAATTGCATACTCATTTTGATACCGCTTTGACTGCAGGTTGGCCAAGCTTTAATCGAACCGGTACGTTACAAGAAGGAATTTCAATATGGAACAAACGAAAAAAAAGTCTTACCATCAAGGACGTGAACGAGAGGGCTGAACAAGCATTAAAGATGTACATCAAGCATGGGGTGTTAAGTGTTCGAGCAGCAGTGGACATATCTGATGATGATTTAACGGCTTTAAAAGCTATTCTGCAAATAAAAAAAGTGTATGAACAAATTATCGATTTACAAATTATTGCTTTTCCGCAAGATGGGTTGTGGAAGTGCTTTGAAAATCAGGGGCGAATGCGGAAAGCACTTGAAATGGGAGCTGACGCAGTAAGTGCTGTGCCACATTTAGAAAGTAGTCAAGAAGAAGGAGTGCGCTCTTTGGAATACTGTTTTAGTCTCGCCAAAGAGTATGGAAGCTATATTCATATTTTTTGTGACGAAGTAGACGAAGTGAGCTCAACATTTGTACAAGAAGTAGCGAATTTAACCATTGAAAATGGGTTTGAAGGTAGGGTTGTAGTCAGCCACGTAAATGCGCTAGCTTATTATGAAAGTAAATATGCTGAATCAGTAATGGAGGCTATAAAGAAAGCTCGTTTAACCGTTGTTAGTTGTCCACTTATTAACAGTTCGATGCTAGGAAGAAATGATGCATATCCTAAAGCGACAGGAATTACCAGGGTGAAAGAATTAGATACCAAAAATATTAATATTTGTATTGCTCATGACGATATTCAGACTCCTTTTTATCCCTTCGGAGACGGAAATATGCTAAGAGCCGCTTTTATGGGAGCGCATTTAGCTCATATGACAGGAGAAGAACCAGTGAAAAGGGTTTTATCCATGATTACAGAACGACCAGCCGCTGCTTTTGGAAAAGGCAAAGCGTATGGAATTCAAGAAAGAAGTGAAGCTAATTTTTTACTTTTTGAGGAGCGGACGATTCGTGAGCTTATGCTTAACCAGTCGGTGCCTAGATATGTAATCAGAAGAGGGAAAGTTATAGCTGAAACGATTCCGGCTTATACGAAGTGGGGGTGTTCTTTGCAACTTATGTAAAAAAGCCAACGCGTGTGCGTTGGCTTTTCTGTATTAATATGCTAGAGCAAATAAACCTTTGATGTGTGACAAGTAACGAACGTTACTTGCTTCTTTCATTAGAGACGCTGGCAAACCTTTTAATTGCGTTTTATTTCCGCCGATTGTACCAATTGCATCTTTACGTCCAAGGCTTCCTAATGTACCAGAGAATACTGGAGAGAACCCGTGCATTGCGCCACCTTTAATAGCTACTGCTAAGTTCACGCCAATAACTTCTCCCATTTGCCAAGCTAGCTGTGCAGTTGGTGGGTAAGGGCGTCCTTCAGGCCCCATAACAACCGCGCTATCACCAGCTACGAAAATGTCTTCGTGAGAAGTAGATTGTAAGAATTCATTCACAAGAGCACGACCGCGGTTTACTTCGATACCAGAGTTAGCAACTACTGAGTTACCTTGAACTCCGCCAGTCCATACCATTGTTTTTGTTTCGATTTTGCTACCGTCTTTAAGCTCAACTGTTGTAGCATCCATTTTTGTAACAGGAGTTCCTGTTACAAATGTTACGCCACGTTTTTCCAAGCTTGATTGAGCGCGTTCTACTAGTTCAGTTGGGAAACCAGGAAGAACAGTTGGAGCAGCTTCTACACAGTATAGAGAAACATCTTTTGGATCAATACCGTGTTTTAGGCAAAGGCTTGGCATAAGGTCAGCATATTCACCTACAAGCTCGATACCTGTTAAACCGCCACCACCGACAACGATTGTTCCGTCAGCTTTATTTTTTGTTTTGCTAAATTCAACAATGCGCTCTTCTACGTGTGCACGTAGGCGGTTTGCATCATTTACTGATTTCAACACAAAGCTGTTTTCTTCTAGTCCTGGAATGCCGAAGTAAGCAGTTTCACTACCTAATGCAGTTACTAAGTAGTCATAGCTTAATTTTGTTCCGTCTTCTAATGCCACTTCACGTTGGTCTGGTGAAATTTCTTTTACTGTAGCAATCTTTAATTCTACATCTTTACCTTTTAGTAACTTTTCTAATGGAAGAGCTACTGCTTGTTCAGATAGTCCACCTACTGCTAAACGGTGCAGTTCAGTAATGATTTGGTGAGTAGAAAAACGGTTTACTACTGTAATTTTTGCTTCAGATGCACTTAAGTGTTGACGAGCTGTTAGGGCTGTTAGTAGACCACCATAGCCGCCACCTAAAATTAAAATATGTTTTGACATAGTAGATCGATCCTCCGTTCGTGCTTTATAAAATGATAGATTGTTATTATTTTTGTTTTTCGCCTGTTACTTCTAAGTAAGCCTGCGCAAAGCGGAATAGTTTTTGAACTTGTGGATCTTTGAGCATACGTAATAAACCAAACAAACCGATAGTTGTTGATTGGTTAGCTTCCGCACGATCACTTGCTTCGATTGCTGAAGCAGCAAGATCTTTCACTTTTCCTTCAATTGGTTCGATAAATTCTTTAGCACCAGCAAGTAAATCTTCTTTTAACACGTTATCTGTTAATAGAGACTGTGTTAAGTCGTACGTTTTTGTTAATACAGTTACCATTTCAGTTAGCTTTGGTAAGTTGTCAACAAGAACTGTTAATGATTCTTGAACTTCTGGTTTTAGCAATTGATCAAGTACATCTGATTGAGTTGCACCTTTAGCTTGAACCGCTTCTTCAGCCGGCTTTTGGATAGTTGATTGAGACATAAGAACGTCCTCCTTTGCTGTATATTGTTGCATATGTAGACACTTTAGCTGCTAGACTTCTAGTTTTGTTGTGAAGTCCTGCACATTTATCTATTGTAAATTTATTGCCTTATAAAAGCAACCGGTTTGGTGGAAAAACCTAAGAAAGAGTCGAACGATGCATTTATTGAAAATGAACTCTGTTTATTCAGAAAATAAGAATAAATTCCGATTTTTAGATTGACGATTTTATCGATTCTCACATATAATCTAAAATATAACATTTGATGTGAGAAGATATGACGTGAAGGTCATGAATGAACTATACCAAACAGCTATATTTGAAATTAATCGTGAAAAGTATATGGTCCATGTAAAGGACAGGCTTCGTAAAATTGAGCAGTTTAAAGGGAAAATTCGTGAAGTTGAACGTGTGCTTGAACTGCTAACACAAGAGGTTGTCATCGAGGCAATCATTTTAACATCAGCGATTGTAGAAGGTTTATCGCGAATGGAGGAAAGATAATGGGGATTGAAGAACTTAGCTTGGGCGTCAATACAACGTGGGTGGTACTAACGGCTGCTATGATTCTATTAATGGAAGGCGGCTTTGCATTATTAGAAGCTGGATTTGTACGGTATAAAAATAACGTTAATATTATCATGAAGGTATTTGCTGATATTACAATCGGAACGCTTTGCTTTTATATAATCGGGTTCGGACTTATGTACGGAGATGATTTAGGTGGTATTGTTGGTACAAATGGCTTTGCGCTAACGGGTAATTTATCGTATTTAGATATTCCAATCGGTTTGGAAACGTTCTGGCTGTTTCAATGTGCGTTTGTTATTGCTGTGATTTCCATTGTATCTGGCGCGGTCGCGGAACGAATTAATTTCTGCGCATATTTGTTATATGCAGTGCTAATGACCGCAGTTATTTATCCAATTGCGGTCACTCGCAGGTCTGGTTGGAATTACAGCAGGATGCGCTTTTGTCAGTACGCCTTCTGCCATTTTTATTGGTGCAGTTTCTGGGTTGTTAATGATGGCCGCAACAAATTGGTTAGAGGCAAGACGAATTGATGATCCAGTCGGCGCATTTCCGGTTCACGCTGCTGCTGGCGTATGGGGGACAATTGCAGTAGGGTTATTTGCTACAGATGGTGGTCTGTTCTTTGGAGGTGGCTTTGAGCTACTAGGGATTCAGTTCATTGGCTTAGTAGCATTGTCCGCGCGGGGCTTTATAGCAACGTGGTTTGGTTTAAAAGCAATTGCGCTACTTGTACCGCTTCGCTCCACAGAGGAAGAGGAAGAAGTAGGGTTAGATATTAGCTACCACAGTATTATAGCTGCCAATCAGTCTCATGAATTTATTGAATACTATAACCAGTACGAACAAACAGAACAAAAATAAAAGAGGCTGAGACATAAGTATTTCAGTCAATAATCTATCCGAACTATTGCGAGTTAACTACTTTTGATAGTTCGGATATTTTTTGTTGGTTCCAAAGACAATTAAAAAAAGCGAATTTCTGTAGCGTAATGGAGTAAACTTATTCTTCCAACCTAACGATGGTAGAACAGTTATCATTCGTCTGTGAGAAGAAATTATTTTGGTATGTCCCAGCTTCTTTTTATGTGTAAAAAAAGAAGAATTTTTCTAATTCCTGCAAAATGATTGAAAAGTCAGAAAATTTATGTTATAGTATAAAAAAGATAAGGAGTTGATTTCTTATGAAGAAAAATTTGCTGAATTCGTCGCCGAAATCGAATGTGAAAGTGTTAGATTCCCTAATTGCCGAAATGTTCTTAGATAAAGTTATTGCAGACTTTCAAAAAGCGAAATTGAAAAAAGAAATCGACCAGTCATTAGAAAAGAAAAGCAAAGAAGATTTCTTTAAACTAACTGATCAGCTAAAGAGTATTTCTTAATAGATGAGGCTGAGACATAAGTAGTTCAGCCTCTACTATACAGGAACGATTTTAATGCATCAAACTCGGAAGTTGTTTATTTTAATGATGCTAGACTAAGGTTGTCAGCAGTATAAGGATAATAAAGGTAAAAAAGCTGCAGTCGTTTAGACATTCTAAGCGCCTGCAGCTTTTTATATTCCGTTAAAAGGAGTTGAAAAATTCAGTAATATAAGCTACTATGTGAAGGATTATCACGATAGGTATAGTAGGATATTGCACATTACATAAGCAAGAAGAAAGGAGATTGCATGTCTAATCGAAGAATAGTCATTGCAGGAATTGAAAGCGGAGTAGGCAAAACGACTCTTACAATTGGATTGATGGGAGCACTCCGTCAAGAAGGCTATGTTGTACAGGGCTTCAAGTGCGGACCAGACTACATAGATCCAACGTATCATACAGCTGTTACGGGAAGGGTTTCAAGGAACATTGATAGCTGGATGCTTGAGGAAAAGATGATAGCAGCAATTATGAATCATGCGAGCGATGGAGCTGATATATCAGTTATAGAAGGAGTGATGGGCTTTTATGATGGAAAAGCACCCACCAGCAATCATGGAAGCACCGCTGAGCTTAGTATTTTAACAAACAGCCCCGTCATTTTAGTTGTTGACTGCTCTGGAATGGCAAGAAGTGCTGCTGCAATTGTGAAAGGCTTTCAGCTTCTTTCAGAAGAAGTCAACATCGTAGGCGTTATTGCAAATCGAGTCGGCAGTCAAGGGCATTTTCAACTAATTCAAGCAGCGGTTCAGAAGGAGTGCGGAATTCCAGTTGTAGGCTACTTGCCAAGATACAAACAGTTCTCTATGCCGGAACGACATTTGGGCCTTATCCCTTCAATAGAACGTGGTGACTTGCAACCCTTTTTTCATGAGTTAAGTCAAGCCATTTTAAAAACGATTGATGTAGAAAAAATTTATGAGCTTTCTAAGGCGCCCACTCTTAAAGGTTATACTGCTATCTTTTCGCCTCAAATACCTTTTAAAGTGAAAATTGCTGTTGCAAGAGATGCAGCCTTCAATTTTTATTATGAAGAAAATCTACAGTTATTAAAAGCAAAAGGTGCGGAACTTGTTTATTTTTCACCATTGCAAGGTGAAGAGGTTCCTAGTAATATAGATGGTCTTTATATTGGAGGGGGGTTTCCTGAAGAGTTTGCAGCAGAGTTAGCTGATAAAAACGAAGTGAAAGAGTCTATTAAGCAAGCAATTCATCGTGGAACACCGACGTTAGCAGAGTGCGGAGGGTTTATGTATTTAACCGAAGCAATCGTCACGACAGATAAAGAAAAGTTTGAAATGGTTGGCATCATTCCTGGAGAGGCACATATGCAAACGCAGCTTGCTGAGCTTGGTTACAGAGAAATTGAAGGTGCTAAAGGCAACTTTTTATTAGAAGGCGGCGTAAAAGCAAGAGGGCATGAGTTTCATTACTCAACTTTTCATTCAGCCCAAAAGCTTCCACACGCTTATCAGACAACAAGTATGGTAGGGGTAAAAGATGAAGGCTATTTAAAAGAGAATCTTGTTGCAGGCTATACGCACTTTCATTTCGGATCATCAACGGAGCTTGTTGAAAACTGGATAAACAAATGTGAAAAATTTAAAAGAGAAAGAAGCGATTCACTATGACAGCTGGGAAAGTATTTCTTGTGGGAGCGGGACCTGGAGACCCGAAATTAATTACGGTTTATGGCGTTGAATGCATTCAACAATCAGATGTTATTTTATATGATCGACTGGCTAACGAAAAATTATTAGAATATGCAAAAGCGGATGCAGAGCTAATTTTTTGTGGGAAGCTACCGGGAAAGCATGGGGTTATTCAAGATAAAATTCATAGCTTATTAGTAGAACATGCCCTTGCTGGAAAAACGGTCACTCGTTTAAAAGGAGGAGATCCGTTTGTATTTGGACGCGGAGCAGAAGAAGCACAGTTTCTTGTTCAGCATGGTATTCCTTTTGAAGTAGTACCTGGGATTACATCAGGAATTGCAGCACCTGCTTATGCTGGAATTCCTGTGACTCATCGCGATCATGCTACATCGTTTGCAATTGTAACAGGACACGGTCGAGAAGAAAAAGGACAAGACTTCCTAAACTGGCCAGCGCTTGCAACGGGTATTGATACGATTGCGTTTTATATGGGGGTTGGTAATCTGCCGTATATTTGTGAGCAGCTCATTAAGCATGGACGTAATCCACATACGCAGGTAGCGCTTATTGAATGGGGCACAACAGAAAAGCAGCGAACGGTAACAGGAACGTTAGAAGATATCGTAACGATTGCAGAGACAGCGAAAGTAGCGCATCCTGCAATTGTCCTTATAGGAGATGTGGTTGGGGTAAGAGAAGCTATCCGCTGGTTTGAATAAGAAGATTAAGTAAGTTGGCTACTATGCCCATGTGACTTTGAAGGGTTTTTCTGAAAAAAGCGACTAAAGATAGTGTACCTGAAGCAGTAAAAACCTTATAATAAATGTAAAAGAATCCAAAGCTACGGGTGATTACAGTGAATAAAGTTTTCAATAAAGATGCGCTGACAGATATACTTCAAATAGCCATTGACCTCATTAAAAGTCGCACGGTTTTTATCGGCACGCTTGATGACGTGTTTTCAATTATGAAAATTGTAAATAGCGAAGGTGGAAGTCTACTCCATGAGGGATTAACGTTACCAATTGAGCTTTCGATTTGTAATTTGGTAACGTGTGAAGAGTCACTTGTCATTTCTGATACGAAGTGCGATGTTCGAACAAAACATCTGCAGGCTATTTATGATGCGGATGTTGGCTCTTACTTAGGTGCACCAATTGTATTAGAAAATGGTAAACTCTTTGGAACTCTATGCGTAGTAGATCCCAATCCACAGACTTTTACAGAACAAGAAGTTTCATCAATTAAGCGCTTAGCAAACGTATTAGGTACCATCATTTCTCAACAGCAGCAGGTAATTATTCCAGAGTTTGAAGAGAAAATACAGCATTTAGATAAGTTAGCGCTTGTAGGTCAACTTGCCGCTGGTTTAGCTCATGAAATTAGAAATCCTATGCAGTCAGTAAAAGGCTTTATCCAATTTCTGTTTGAAGAGCACAACCAAACCAGTAGTCATATTAAAGATCTTGTGTTAACAGAATTAAATAGAATGAATGAGCTTATCAGTGACTTTTTACTAGTCACGCAGCCCACTGCGCCTAAAAAAACACTAACTTCCATTACTGACGTTATGCAAGCAACAATTGGCGTATTGCAAAGCGAAGCGAACCTACATAATATTTCTATCTGCTTGGAAACGGACGACTACGTGCCGAAGTTATGGCTTGATGCTTCACAGATAAAGCAGGTGTTTTTAAATATTATAAAAAATGCTATTGAAGCGATTGGTCATAATGGGAAAATAGCAGTTTACGTTCAAAACAAAGAGGATACGGTCTGTTTGTTTATAAAAGATAGCGGTCCTGGTATTCCGTTGTCGATTATTAATAAAATTGGAGATCCCTTTTTTTCAACGAAAGATGAAGGGGTAGGGTTAGGTCTTTCTATTTGTCAAAGCATTATTAAAGAGCATCAAGGCTTTATGAGTATTGCAAATGATTATGAAGGGACCGTTGTTAGTATTCAACTACCCGCTACATCATAAGAAAAAGCTGCCTCTTGGCAGCTTTTTCTTATGATTCATTTCCGTTAACCTTTTCAGCATCCCAGTAAAATTCACTGAGAACATCTGCTAGCGCTTTTACGGTATTCGTTAATTCTTCCATATTGTTATCAACGCCACCCATTTCAATGAGAATAGCATTAGTGGATAAATCTTGGTTGTAAACTCCATTTCCGCTCGCTTTGCTTTTACCGAGTACACCACGACTTAATCCAGGATACTTCTTTTCTAACCCTTCATGAAGCGCTTTTGAAAGCTTTAAGTTTTGCTCAAAGTTTTGATTTTCTTTTCCCAATACAAACATGACGCGTGCATACGACTTGTCATTAATTTGAATCGTTGTATCTTTTTTACGAAGGGAATCTCGATGCAGGTCAATAAGGTAGGTTAAATCTTTATTCTGTGCCATGGCTTCTTGTACGATAGTACGAGACATCGCATAAGAGCGCGGTGTTTTCCAACCCTTTTCATTTAGCTTTGCGCCAATATTTGTTGTGTCGACTTCAGCACCAATACCTTGTGATTCTAATTCTCTCCCTAGCATTTCTCCGACCATGCTAATATTAGTTTTACTATCGGCTGCTTTATCAGCATTACCATCGCCTTCTAAACCTAGTAAAGGCAAATAGGACTCCCAGCTGTGCGTATGGTAGATATAGACGACTTTTCGTCCATTTGTTGTGTTAGCTGGAGGCTTTTCTTCTTGCTCTTTTTCCTTTTCCGTAGAAGGTTGTTCAACTTCTTCCTTGTCTACTTCTCTTTCCTTTAACACTTCTTCGATTGGAGGAGCTGATTCTTTTGGAAAGTTTGTAAAATTAGTTCCTTCACCCGCAATAATTAAATTCGAGTCAAAAATGCTAAAACCTGGAATTTCAGATCCAAATAAGCTTCTCGCATCTTGTGTTCGTATGCTAGTGGAAAGTTCTAGTAGAGTGGAAGATAAAGAAGGCGTAGAAAAATTATCGTCAAACGCTTTCTTAAAATGCTGATTTTCTTGGCTCATTAAATAATATAGAGTTTCTGCTTTATGTTTTGATAACGTCTGATACACAATCGATGAATGAAACTGCTCTTTGAATGCGGAGTAGCTTACTACAAAGACTGCTGAAGAAATGAGGACAACAACGCATATAATGACCATAATCATTCTATATGTGAGAACAAAAAAGTTAGCACGGTTATCGTTACTAGATTTCAATATCGCTTACTCCCTTCAAGACCGCTTCTGAATCTAGTAACTAGTTTATGAGGAATGGAAAGGAAATATGAGGACATTTTCGAACATAATAGAGTAATTGCTAGAAAAAATGCTAGCTGAACCGAATCGGTTAGCTAGCAGAAGCATGTTTAGCTGTTAACAGTTGATAAATTCGACGACCTTTAGGAGTCAGCGTAAAGCCTCGGCTATTCTTTGTTATGAGATTTAAATGTTGAAGTTGGTCAAATACCGTTATAATATGCTTTCGCTTCACGTTGTTCAAGAGGTCGTGTGCGTGTAAGTTTGTTAAGCCTTTTTGGCGCATACTGTTTGTTGATTGACCTTCAACTACTTGGAAATAAACTTCTTGTGTTTGAGAATCCTGTAGTAGCTCTATCAATTCTAGAAGCTTATAAAAAGACAGAGAAGAAAGTGGTTTCTTTTGGACCATTATCGGTACTTCTACTGGTTCTTTTTGAATCTGATTTAATTCCTGTTTGTACATAGATGAAAATCCATCAAGCTGCTGATGTATGCCACTTTCATTTAATAAGGCAACATAGGCTTCCATTGTTTGAAACAGTGCAGTATGTGATTCAACGTTCCATTTAGAAAAGTAGGGTAGTGACAGCTCAATTTCTTCATTAGAAACGACTGTGGTTTCCAAAGGTGTGGATAAATTGTTTCCATTCGGTCAATTGGAATAGGAAAACCGTCAGCTGCATTATTATATAAAAACGAATTAAGAAGCAATTGCTCATCTATGGAATATGTTTGAAGAGCTAATAAAACAGCTTCGTTCAAACGAGGGAGTAATGCTTTTGTTTTTTTGTACTCGATGAGCGCACCGTTTTGTTTTTGCGACCGAGTAGTATAAAAGTTAGCTGCGGATAATCTTCAAACTGAATCGATAAGTTTTCAGATACTGCCATTATCGTAACTCCTTTCCTGTAGGTTGTATTGTAGCTACATTTTCATAAAAGAAAAAGTTTTGATGTGTTGAATTCTGAATAAATTTTTACTTTTAAAATAAGGGAGAAAGTATTTAATGGTAGCTGTATTTATAAGTGAAAGAAGGAATTAAGAACCCATTTGTGTAATTAGTGTATGTATGTTTTTTTGTTCAATCCAAAAATAGGAGGATCTTATGGTCAAAAAAACAATAAACGCACTAAAACAAAGGCTATGGGAAAATAACGATGTAATTGAAGTGTATAAAGGGAATGGAGAAGTTAATTTCACCACGTGCACATTTTACGAGGGTTTAGTAGAAGAAATAATTCATCAATTTGAACAAAAGCATAGGTGCGTTATGCCAAAAGACTACCGAGAATTTTTAAGGGAAACGAACGGCTGTCGCTTATTTGAGTCAAATCTAGTAGAAAACAGCGTTGTCTTATACCGTTTGGAAGATACGGAGAGTCAATGTAGTGAAGACTATATAACTATTGGAGCTGTCAATCAGAATGAGATTTTACTCCGAAGAGTAGAAGCAAGCGAGCACTCAGTCATAATTAAAAGCAAATATGAGCCGGTTGAGCAAGCGGTGAACTTACATATGACTTTTGAACAGTGGTTTGATCGACTAATAATGAGCCAAGGTAATTTATTTTGGACGTGGTCCGTTCAGCCAGTTCTTGTACGAATTAAACGGTTTCAATAACAAGACGTGCTGCTATGAGCGGCACGTCTTGTTGTTTGTAAGATCATAGGTGTATAAAACGTCGTCTAAAAATACCCCGTCAAATTCGTGGGGCTGGTTTTTTACGAACCGTGCCCCTTGACGTTTGTAAAAGTTGACTGCACGCTTATTCTTTCCTAAGGCCCAAATATCGATTGACTGGACGCCTAAGGAATAAAGGTCCCTTTTAATAAAGTCCATTAACAAGGTTCCAAGTCCTTGGCCTTGTGTGCCTTCTGAAATGTATAATGCAACCAATTCACCTTTATGTGATGAGTGGCTGTATTGTTCATACGCACCAAAAGCAACGATAGTTTGCTGATCGCTGAAGGCTGCTACAATAGAAGCCCCGTCCTTCTGTAAAAAATTGCTCCACTTTTCTTCGCTTTCTTGATAGGAGAGCTTTTCTAAATAAGAGTCTGGAACTAGATCGCGATAAGTGGTTTTCCAACTATCAATATATAATGTTGAAATACTGTTTATATGGCTAAAATTTGCTTTCATGAACTGCAATGTGTGAACCCTCCGTATACAAAAATGAATGAATAACATGAATGAAATGTAAATAATTGTAATGTAGGACCATATTAAGAGATTCTTAATTTTTTTTGTGATATGGTTTAATTATCAAAATAGTTTAATAATAATTTCTTTTTCGGCAAGAAGAAAGGATGTGGACATGTCATTAAAACTTCGCTTTTTATTAACCTATCTTAGCATGGTTTTAGTTTTTGTGCTTCTGCTTTTGCTTTTTGGCTTCTTAGTGTTTTTTTCAATTACAGGGGATGCTAACTTTCTGCAAAAAACATACTCCAATGCATATGTATATAAGCTCTTAACACCGGAAGAAGAAACGACATTTTTAAATGTAAAGCTGCTGAGTCAAGAGGACCCAAATCAACTTTTAAATCAGCAAATAATTAAAAGTTATGAGCAAGAAGGCATTGATGTAATTGTCAGAAAGAATGAAGAAGTGACGTACTCATCGTTCTCTATAGATCAGCGAACAGTGGACAAAGAGCTGCCGCATTTTAATGAAAAAAGTACAAAATCAGCTACATATGAACAAGACATTATTCGAATTAAAAATAAGTTTTATTCATACATCAAATTAGATTTTTTCTTTCCAAATCGGGATGAAGGAACTGTTTTTGTTTTACGAAGCATTAGCCCTTACGTTGGAATTGTTCATAAAGTTTTTCCGTTTTTATTTATTTTTCTCTTGCTTTTATTTGTGGTGATCATTGGTTTTGTTAACTATGTTGTGTCCAGAAGCGTTATTAAGCCAATTTATAGATTAAAGCGAGCAGCTGAACGCATTCGTCAAGGAGACGTTCATTTCTCAATACCGTATAAGTACAATTCCAAAGATGAAATAAATGAGTTAACCAATTCTTTTGAAGAAATGAGAAAAAAGCTGCAATCATCTATTGACCTTCAGGTTCATTATGAAGAAAATCGTAAGCAGCTGCTGTCAAGCATCTCACATGACCTAAAGACGCCGATTACCTCAATCATTGGTTATGTTGAAGGGATACAAGATGGCGTAGCCAACACACCTGAAAAGCTTGAAAAATACTTATCAACAATTTCTACAAAAGCAAAGGATATGAATAGCTTAATTGACGAGCTCTTTTTATTTTCTAAACTAGATTTGCATGAAGTACCGTTTCATTTTGAAACCGTGAATATTAATGATTTTATGGAGAACCTCAACCAGGAGCTGCAATTTGAGTTAGAAGAAAAAGGAGTGCTATTACGCTTTTATACAACGCTTTCTAAAAGAGCTTATGTAAAAGTAGATACAGATAAGCTGCGGCGAGTAATAATGAACTTAATTACAAATAGCATCAAATTTATGGATAAAGAGGATAAGCGTATTGAACTGGTGCTCAGTGAAAATGAAAGTGAAGTAATTGTAAGAATAGTAGACAACGGGTGCGGTATCGAGCCGAGAGCGCTTCCTTACATATTTAACAAGTTTTATCGAGCTGAAGAATCGAGAAATACGCAGACGGGTGGAAGTGGTCTAGGGCTAGCAATTGCCAAACAAATCATTGACTCGCACGGTGGATCAATTTGGGCAACAAGTACATTACATAAAGAAACAAGCATCTATTTTTCTTTGCGAAAAATAACTAAATAGAGGTGATAGCAAGAGTGAAGCGTATATTACTAATTGAGGATGAGCCAAGTATTGCAGAGTTACAGCGTGATTATTTAGAAATTAACCAGTTTGAAGCACATGTGCAGCATAGCGGAGAAGAAGGTTTAGAAAGAGCTTTAAACGAAGAGTTTGACCTAATCATTTTAGATATTATGCTCCCAAAGCTAAACGGATTTGAAGTGTGCAAACGAGTTCGAGCGGTAAAAGATATACCTATTCTACTTGTATCAGCTAAAAAAGAAGAAATCGATAAGATTAGAGGTCTTGGGCTGGGTGCGGATGATTATATCACAAAGCCATTTAGCCCTGGAGAGCTTGTAGCAAGAGTAAAAGCGCATTTATCTCGCTATGAGCGCTTGAGCGAGCGCAATCACACAAAAAAACTAATTAAAGTTCATCATATTGAATTGGATAAGCTAGCCCGTCGCGTCTTCGTTTATAATCAGGAAGTAACATTTACCACAAAAGAGTTCGATTTATTATTATTTCTTATTACTCATCCAAACCAAGTACTTAGCAAAGAACAACTGTTTGAAAACTTATGGGGGTTTGATTCGACTGGAGATATTTCAACTGTTACGGTGCATGTACGAAAAGTGCGTGAGAAAATTGAACAAAACCCTGCCCAGCCTCAGTACTTAGAGACAATTTGGGGAGCGGGATATCGCTTTAATATTTAAGGGGGAAGGAAATTGCGGTTTATTTATTTATTTGGAATCTCGCAGTCACCACTTTCATTGGATGAAAGCTGAAGCCTTTCAGCTTGAGGATTTTGATAGGGATATGGTAGGTGAACATCTACTAGTTGCTGAGCTTGATGATAAAGTTGTGGGGTTTGTATCTTTGTATCTTCCTGATAATTTTATTCACTGCTTATTTGTGCATCCCGATTATTCAAGAAAAGGTGTTGGAACAGCGTTAGTAGATGCAACCATTCAAAAAATGAATCCGCCACTGCGTCTGAAGTGCGTATCAAAAAATGACAAAGCGCTGCTGTTTTATAAGAAGAAGGGGTGGGTGCAAGTGGTTGAAGAAGGCCCTGTATCTGAACGCTATTGGTTAATGGAATATCAATAAGTAAAAAAGAGTTTGGGACATAACAAAATGATTGCTTCTAAAAGATGAACACTAGCTGTTCCCATCTCTTTGGTTTGTCTCAACACGTTCGTTCCATTGCGCTACGGCCACTCGCTTTCCGCGGGGAGGAACCTGAGCTTCCTCGCTGCGCTGCGGGATCTCACGTTTCCCTCTCTTTCCCGCAGGAGTCGAGTGTCCTACGCTCCATTCCACCCTGTTTCCAACATTGTTTTCACAATCAACCAAAAAACCTGAACGATTAAAAGTTATGAACTCTCAATCGTTCAGGTATAGTAGAGGCTGAACTACTTATGTCTCAGTCTCTTTTGTATTTAAGAAGAAAATGCGGGTTGATTAGCTTTTCGCTTACGTTTTGTATGAACAAAAGATTGTGCATAATCAAGTGCTTTACCTGCCTGAGAAAAAAAGTGTTGCCGTCCAATTCGATCATACAGTCCAGTTTTTAGAAACATTTCTTTTGGCTGAGCATCTAGCCCTGTAATTAATAATGCCCGGTTATCTTCATTAAGCCTTTGATGAACGTTTGATAGTAGATTTTCGCCTGAGGTGTCAATAAATGAAACCTGCTCCATTTTTAAAATAACAACGTCTGCATTCGATTGAATGATACTATCCGTTGCTTCTTCTAAGCGTTCAGCCGAGCCGAAAAAGAGCGAGCCTTCTAGCGTGTACATTTGAAGCTGGGATTTTTCATCATCATGGTTTGTTTTTGAAACGTGAAGCGATTGGCTCATACGCTTAACAAACATAATAATGGCAAAGAGCAATCCTACCCCAACGCCTGTTGTTAAATCGAAGAATACGGTTAGTAAGAACGTAATTGCTAAAACTGCAGAGTCTGCAGTTTTTGTTTTGAAAATATGAGCAAATTCTTTTCGTTCGCTCATATTAAAAGCAACGACCATTAATACAGGTGCCATGCTTGCTAGTGGAATATGAGATGCATAAGGTGCTAATACCAACAAAACGATGAGTACAACAAGGCCGTGTACAACTCCTGAAATAGGCGAAGTTCCTCCGTTACGAATATTTGTTGCTGTTCGAGCGATTGCTCCTGTTGCAGGAATACCTCCAAATAAGGAAGTGGTCATGTTGGCAATTCCTTGTCCCACAAGCTCTTTGTTGCTGTTGTGTTTTGTCTTTGTCATACTGTCAGCTACCATAGCTGATAGAAGCGATTCAATTCCACCGAGCATAGCGATTACAAGTGCTGCTGGTAATAGCATAACAATGGTATCAATTGTTAATTCAGGCCACTGAAAAGTAGGGAGTTCATTTGGGATTGGACCATAGGTTGATCCAATGGTGGCAACCTTGTCTTGAAAAAAAAGAACGGCAATCAAAGTGGAAAATAGAATGCCTAACAACGCACCAGGAACCTTTGGAATAAATTTCGGTGCAATAAGGACAATTACTAAACAAATAATAGCTATTAGTATGCTATAAATATTGACAGCAGATAGGTTTGTGATAATTTCCCACATGTTAAGGTGAAAAGCTTCGTGTTTTTCTATATTGTGTAATCCTAAAAAGTTTGCAATTTGTCCTGAGAAGATAATAATTGCAATGCCGGCAGTAAAACCAATTGTCACTGGTTTTGGAATGAACTTGATAAACTTTCCAAGCCTAAGAAGTCCAACGGTAACTAAGATAATTCCTGCCATAAAGCCAGCTATAATTAAATTCTCATAACCATATTGCATGACAACTCCTAATAAAATAGGAACAAACGCACCTGTCGGACCTGCGATTTGGAATCTGGATCCTCCGAATAAGGAGACCAAAATCCCGGCAATAATCGTTGTATAAATACCATATTCCGGTCGAACGCCAGAAGCAATGGCAAATGCCATGGCTAAAGGAATTGCTACAATACCTACCACGAGTCCAGCGATCAAATCTTTTTGAAAGCGTTCTCCGTTATAATCTTGAAACCTAGTCGCCTTTTTCATTTGAGTATCCTCCTTTGTATAATCAATAGACGGTCTGTTCTAAGGTGATACACTTAGTCTAAGGAGCAATCGTAAAGAAAAGTGAAAGGAATTCTTAAAAATTTCTTAAAAGACGGCAAAACTTATCTAAAATATAGAGTGAAAATATGCTTGAAATTATAAGTGAATCAAAATCAATACGTTGACATTAACGTTAACGTTAAGTATTCTTATAAAGTAAAGTTTACGTTAACGTTAATGTTATATCCCTGGAGGTTTACTGTACATGTACAAAATTGATGAAGTAACAAAAATGACAGGTTTAACAAAACGAGCAGTTCGCTACTATGAAGAAATAGGGCTAATTTTGCCTCCTTCACGTACAAAGGGAAATGTTCGACTCTACACGGAAGATGAAGTAAGTGAGTTGAAAAAAGTAGCAGAAGCAAAAGAAGTACTTGGCTTTTCCCTGCAAGAACTTCAAGAGTTTATGTCGTTAAGAAGAACGATTGAACAAGCAAAAAGAGATCAGGATGTCTCAGCTCAAGATGTATTGGAAATTGAAAATATGATTCATACTCAAATGGAAATGATTATGTACAAAGTCGATAAGATGATGACATTTAAAGAGGAATTAGAGGCCATGCATAAACGAGCTACAGACATTCGGAAGCGAAAGGAACAAGAGGAGTGACGCGTGTGGAACAACAACATTCTAAAAGCCGTGTTGGTCAAGTCATCACGGTTTTTGCTACGTTTTTAGCATTTATGGGAATAGGAGTTGTAGATCCAATTTTACCAGAGATTGCGGCTCAAATAGGAGCTTCTCACTGGCAAGTTGAAATGCTATTTACGTCATACTTATTAATGATGGCTATCATGATGATTCCAGCTGGGATTTTAGCTTCCAGATTTGGAGATAAACGCTTGATGGTTACAGGACTTATTATCGTAACAATTTTCGCTGCGCTTTGTGGCTTGTCTAATAATATTCCACAGCTATCCATTTTCCGTGCCGGCTGGGGGTTAGGTAATTCATTTTTCTTCGCAACTGCTATGACGCTGTTAATTGCACTATCAGGTGAAGTGAAACAAGCGGTTGGAATGTACGAAGCAGCTATCGGATTAGGAATGGCAGGTGGACCACTTGTTGGTGGTGTACTTGGTAGCTCTTCATGGAGACTACCGTTTATCGGAACTAGTATTTTGATTTTTATTGCATTTATTCTCGTTTTAACAATCGTTAAACAACCTGGTTCTAGTAGGCTAAGAAAGGCAGCAGGCTTTAAAGATATTATTCAGCTCTATAAGTGTAAGCCGTTTACCCAAGGTGCGCTTTCCGGAATGCTTTATTATTATGGCTTTTTTACGGTGTTAGCCTATACACCTCTTATTTTACCGATTAGTGCCTTGCAAATTGGTTTTGTCTTCTTTGGTTGGGGGTTATGCTTAGCTTACGGATCTGCTATTTTAGCTCATAAATTAGAAATGAAGTATCCGCCGAAACAAGTGCTTCATATTAGCTTGATTATCTTTGTTGTTATCTTAGCTTTACTATTTGTAACAGATAATACGGCGCTACGTATTATTCTCGTTATGGCATCAGGCTTAGTATCAGGACTAAACAATGCACTATTTACAAGCTACGTTATGGAAGTATCACCGTATGAAAGAGGGATTACTTCAGGTGGATATAATTTCCTTCGCTGGTTAGGAGCTGCATTTGCACCGTTATTATCAGGTGTAATCGGTCATGCAATAGCGCCTCAAGCACCTTTCTTAGTTGCTGCTATCATAGCAGTTGTAGCGTTTGTTATCATGAAAGTGAAAGTAAAAAAAGTTTAGAGATAGTAGGATAAAAGTACCAAGAGAAAGGCACGTAGCCTTTCTCTTTTTTTTGACTAATTTTGAGGAAATCAAAAAATAGTGTATAATGGAGACAAGAACGTAAATTTGTGTTCTATATTATAGGAGTGTGATGCGAATGGCCACCTGTAAGAACTGTGACCATAAATGGAATTGGAAAACATCTGTTAAAAAATTATTAACGCTTCGAAACGTGATGAAGTGTCCACATTGTGGAGAAGAGCAATATATGTCCGCAAAATCTCAAAAAAGATTGTCAATCTACTTATTTACACCTCTGATTCTTTGGCTTATCTTATCCGTACTTAATTTTCCTCTTCAAAATGTAATGACGGTTACCGTCCTCGGATTTGTTGTTTCAATTATGATGATGCCTTTTTCATACGAGTTAAGTGATGAAGAAGAGCCACTATGGTAAAGCTCATGTCTACATGAGCTTTTTTTATGCGTGTAAGCTACTAATAAAAGTCATCATCGTAACAAAGTCTAATAATAAAGACTTATTTAGTACCAAAATGTTTACAACAGATAAAAAAGGGAAATAAATTTATATTTTTCATGGCTAACGACGAAACACCTAGATATTTATTTTAGGAATTTCAGCTCATTTTTCAAGTCTCTGATGATCTTATATGCTGATTTACTCGTTTGGTTAAGCAAAGGGGTGAGATGCTTTACGAAGAAATAAGTAATGAAACATATTTTAGTTTATTATACTAAAGCAAAGTGCATGTACAAAAAGAAGGTGTATACAAATGGTAGTTCAAACATCAAAAACGGTCTTGCAACGTTTTTTTTCAGAGCGTTTTTTTGACCAAGCAGCGCAAACAGCATACTATTTTTTATTGTCCTTTATTCCATTTATCATTTTTTTATTTTCATTGCTAAGCTTCTTTCCGATTGATACCAATAATTTATTGGTGCTTATTCAGCCGTTTGTGCCGGAAAGTGCATACGATATTATTGAAAGGTCGGTTACGTCTGTTTTAAACCAAAGCGGAAAGAAATTATTGTCCTTTAGCTTAATTGCTACGTTTTGGCTTGCTTCAATGGCGATTCAGTCTCTTGTACGCTCGTTAAATGATGCGCATCAAATTGAGCGAAAGCAAACTTTTCTTCATGCATTAATAAATGATTTGATTTTGACGCTTGGCTTTATGATTATCGTGTCACTGTCGCTTTTCGTTCCAATTATAGAGGAAATTTCACGACACTTTATCGTAACAAAAGTTAAAATTCCGGATTTTTGGTATACAAGCTGGACCATTATTCGTTGGGGAATCGGTACGAGTTTTCTGCTTTTATTCTTTATCTTTTTCTATAAAATGGTGCCGAGTGCCAAAATTGCATGGAAAGAAGTATTGCCAGGGGCTATCTTCGCAACGCTAGGCTGGCAAGTGGCTTCAACTGGGTTTTCGTATTACGTGAAGTTTGGTAGTTATTCTGAAATATATGGTCAGTTGGGGAGTATTATCATCTTAATGATTTGGTTTTATTTAACCGCTGCTATTTTATTAATTGGAGGGCTAATAAACGGTCATCGTTATCAACGATAAAACCCGCTGCTACAAGCAGCGGGTTTTCTTATTTACTTTGAATAGAGTTAGTGGAAATGCTTGGGCGCGTTACAGCAATTACGGTTGCTAGTAGACCTAGTAAAACTAAAATAGAACCAACCCAACCGTTAAAGAGAGATGAATAGCCGTTAATAATAATTCCACCCACGTAAGATCCTGCAGCAATTCCCAAGTGAGAAATGGCAACATTTGTACTAATCAATACATCGGGATTGTCTTTGGCGCTTTGAATAATTAAGTTGTTCTGAGCTGGTGAAACGGCCCAGCTTAGAGCGCTCCAAACCGTCATCACAATTAAGAATAAAATAAAAGGCAGCTTAACGGCAAAAGGAAGAGCGACCATGCTTAGAAAAAAGGCACCGATAATTCCAATGACGGCAGTAGGTGCTCCAAGTTTATCAGAAAGAACGCCACCAAAACCTCCACCTGCTACGGCTGCTAATCCGAAAATGCCGTATACAAGCGTCACCATTCCGCTTGATAATCCAAATGTTTCTTGTAAAAACGGTGTGAAATAAGCATACAGCGTTAAGTGACCAGCTAATACAAAAAAGGTTGCGATATGAATAGACAGCATTTTTGTATTTCGAAGTGCATTAAGCTGTTGTTTAATCGGTACTACTGGAGCAGGTTCTAAGCGTTCCATGCTAATTGCAACGATAACCATAATAATCGCTGTTAAAAGTGCAATTAAAATAAAGACTTCACGCCAACCAAACGCGTTTCCAATAAAAATGCCAATCGGAATCCCAAGTACTAACGAAGCGCTAATACCCATAAATACAATTCCTAGTGCTCTGCCTTGATATTCAGGTTTCACAAGGCGCGATGCCATTGTTGTAGATAACACAATAATGAACGATCCGCTCATAGCAGCTAATATGCGAGAAACCATCAGCATGGAGTAACCCGTACTAGCTAAAGCTACGATATTACTTAGTAAAAAGATAAATAAAGCCCATAAATAAACTTTTTTACGTTCGAATTTTGCCGTAATGTTTAACAATACAGGTGCTGAAATTGCATAGACAAGAGAGAAAATGGAGATTAGATATCCAGCCTTTGCAATTGATACTTGAAATGAACTTGCGATGAGGTCGAGAATGCCTCCTAAAATAAGCTCAACAGTTCCTACAACGAAGGAAGCAATCGCAAGTATGTACACTTTATGATTCATAAATAAAACTCCTTTTAATAAAAGTTACAACTGTAATAGTAACCTTTATTGTAGCTCCTTTCAAGTGCAAAATTAAAAAAAGATTGCGTAAAAGCAATCTTTTTTTAATTAACGTCTATATGGAGTAAGAAAGTAGCGTGAGAGCTGGGGAGATTACTAATAGCGAAGACGAGTAAGAAGTCGCATAATCGTTTCATCTTCCAGCAGCTGCTCTTGGTATTTTTTTGTGATATATGTAAGAGCGACATCATGATAAAAAAAGTCGGTAAATACTTTAACAAGGGGCTGAGAGTTTGTCTTAATGGCTTTCCACGTCTCGTTTTCAATTCCTGCAAACAGCAAGGACTGTTCATCCACGATGACGAGCTGAGATGGTTCTAGCTTCTCATGGTGTTCCATGGGGTGAAGCGTGCTCGTATTTTCCAACGTCGTGCGCAAATCTCCAATTGTTAAGATTTCAACTGAAATTCCTTCTCTTTCTTTCTCTTCTAACAAGGGGCGGTAGTGCTCAAGCGTTGTATTCCAAGCCGATAGCAAAATGGAATGCGACGCATCTTGAATAAGTTCATCGATTGTAGCTATGATAGTTGCTTCATCTTTTAGTGTCCACACGTGATCATCTTGACTAACTTTCTTAATCTTATAAGACTGCAAATCGCGAATATCTTCTTCAAATTCTAAGCTTAACTTTTTAATAATGACATCAAGTGATACCGCAGAGTAAAACTTTTTTTTACCGGAAAGAGTGTTTAACACGACACCTTTTTCAATGAGTTTATCTAATACTTCATAGATTTTTGCTTTTGGTACCTGAGATGCACGCACGATAGCCGTTGCGTCCAACGACTCTTCGCTCGATACAAGCGCTTCATATACTTGACTTTCATATTGAGAATAACCGAACTTTTGTAACATAAAACCTCCAAGAGTCTCTTGTAATAAGTTATATGTATTTTATTATAACAAATCTAGTTTACAAAACCATGTTGTCAACGAGAATAGTGCGATTATTATCTATTCATAGTAATAAATAGAGGCATGATAAACTCCTTGTTATAGCATGGTTTTATCCGTGATTTCTGGCTGTGGATTCTCTTACTTTTCCGTATAGAAATTGAATGCCGGCATAAGTGAAAATAACAATACCACCTACTAGTAAAATGACGCATGCGCCTGCTTGGAAAAAATACTTCAATTTAAATCTCTCCTTTAATCCTTTATTTTCTATTTAAAATTTAATTAGTGAGTGTGTTTACTTTGGATGGAAGATTACTTTTGTTTCTCAATTATAAAATAAGGTAATAATCACACCCTACTACACGAGCTTACAGTTTTCTTACAAGACTGTAAGGAAACAGGCTTTCATAACATTTCTCTAATTAAAGCGCATACTATATAATAAAGATAAGAAAATACTGGAGAAAACAAGCATGGTCTTTTGGCGATGCTTTTACGTATAGAAAAGGAGGAATGAGTCGATGAGTTTACGAGAACGATTGCTATACGTTGCTGAAAATTTTTCTGCAAAAGAAAGCGATGCTTTGCTTTCTCACGAAGTCGACAATATGCTAACGAGACGAATTCCACTTTCACTTTATAAGCTTTCTGAAGTTAACCGCGAAGAATTCAAAATAACCGGAATGCAAACAGCGCTTTTCCCCTATATCAACATTGTGGACAAAAAGAGCGTAACGGGCCTTGCGATATCGTATGCGCTGAGTGAAGACGGACAGAGACTATACCTTGTGTTAAAAAGAGAAGAAGAAGATGCACCTACTATTGCTGACATTCGCTTTTTTACTCCCGAGCATGAGCGAATAAAAAAAGATCATTTATTAATGATTGGCACAAGTAGTGATGCAAAGAGTTTTGAAGATAACGTAGCGTTATACGTGCCTTATCACATTGAAGACTTTGCAAGTGATCGTCAGCTTTATGAAGATCTCACATTATTTATTGAAATCCATCGTCAGTTTTTAAAAGCGCATGGAATGAGTAAAGAGCTTTTATCGGACAAAGATGTAATAACTCATATGAAAGAATATATCAAATCACAAGGCTTTACGTATGAAGATGAAGACTTAACAAACATTTATTTGTCGTTAAAAACAAAGCCCTTTATCATTTTATCAGGCATGAGCGGAACTGGGAAAACGAAACTGGCACAGCTGTTAGCAGAAAGTCTAGGCGCAACGTTTGAAAATGGAAGGTTGGCCTTAATTCCCGTCAGACCAGACTGGCATGACGGATCGGATTTGCTTGGCTACATCGACCTCAGAGGCGATTTTCGAAAAGGAGCCTTCTTAGGAATTGTGCAACAAGCCATTCAACATCCCACTTATACATACGTGGCAATATTGGACGAGATGAACTTAGCCCGTGTTGAACATTATTTAAGCGACGTGTTAAGCGTAATAGAAAGCCGGAAGTGGCAAGAGCGTAAAATTAAAACCGCGCCTCTGTTGCCAGGTCACAGGATGTTTTGTGACGTGTACATCCCTCCTAACTTATTAATTGTAGGAACGGTTAATATGGACGAAACGACGCACTCATTCAGCCAAAAAGTGTTAGATCGGACGAATACCGTCGAGCTTAATACAATTCACCTCGATTCTTTTGAAAGTCTTACACAGGATTCTTTAGTTACAGCAGGAATCGAAACAACACAGATTCAAAGCTTGTATATTCATTTAAAAGATGCATACGTTGAGCATGGGGAGCTAATTAATGAGGTTACAAATGAGTTAATGTCTCTAAATGAATTATTAAGGCCTATCGATTGTCAAGTTGGTTATCGAATGAGAGACGAAATCTGTTTTTATATGATTTATGCTATTAAAAGCGGCGTGTTTACGTTTGATCAGGCATTTGACTTTCAGCTGTTGCAAAAAATAGCTCCACGCATTAGTGGAGGTGACGTATACACGTTTGACGTATTAAAGGAACTATACTATTACTGTACGAATACATTTGTTGATCAAAATATTGAAACAGCTGTTATTGAAGCGGAACGAATGCGTTTTCCTCGCAGTGCGAAAAAAGTAATGGAGATGATTAGAAGGTATGAGGCATTTGGATATACATCATTCTGGACAAATACCGTTCGTTAAAATTGCCATGAGAAACTGTACCGTCACCATTAGCGGAAAAGCTGAAACACTTAATGAGGAAGTAAGCGAGTCGATGTTTTTTTCTTGTACAGGGCAAGATATTGAAAAGGTCGAAGTGTACCATCCTAAGGAGAGAGAGCATGTACAAAATTCACCTCTCCAGCCCTTATTTTTTGAAAATGAACAGTATGAAGTAATGGTGGTGTCAAAGGAACAAAAAGAGCTGTTTTTAGTAAATGAAATGACAGGCATCAAGCAAAAAAGTCGGAGTGTGTATGGAGACGGACAGTCAATTTTGTTCAGTACAATTCTTCTACAAAATGAAATTGGCTATACAACTTTTCATGTTATGAGCGGAACAGAGAAAATAATAGCTTTTACGCTTGAAATCTTTCCTACCAAAATGGACTATAAAAGCGATTACCTTTCCATAGTTGAATCCATTAACCAATCAACGTATGGGATGGCCTACAAACTGGTAGGTAATACGTATTTAAAAGGATCTTTGAATTTAACAGTAAAAGACGGGAATTGGCTCGAGTTTTACCACCTTATATCTCATCATTTTCAACCATTTATGAAATATATTAAGCAGATAGAAAAGCAGCCAACACGCACTGTTTTAAAAGAGAGAGATTTTATGAGAGGAGACCAGCTCAAAAAGTCAGATAGCTTATCAATAGGATACTTGCGTAAACACCCTAATTATTTCGTACCTGCTAAAAGGGGTGTTCGCTTAAAACGAAATAAGTATGTAATACCGAACAAAGTCATTGGCACAAGTAGAAGCGATACCGTAGATACGTTTGAAAATCAAACGGTAAAATGGATGTTAACGACTGTTGAGAATAAGCTAGAGCAGCTTTTTTTACACGTCATGAATCGAAAGGAAGAGTATCATCGTTCCATGGTGAAACGAAACATGATAGAAGAGATTAATCGCATGCAGCAGGCTGTAAAAACAGTTCGCTCCAACTTTTTTTGGAACCAGATAAGCACTAAATCAATCTATTCGATAGATCGTCGTATTCGCCAAGTTCCGTTATATAAAGAAGTGTGTAAGTACTATATGATGCTGATGCGAGGAATTACATTGAATGGAGAGTTTTATACGCTATCTCTGAAAAATACCGCTTGGTTATATGAGTATTGGGTTTATTTACGAATACGCGATCTACTTCAGGCGTATGCCACATTAAGAACACATAACAGCATAAAAATAACACAAAATGAGCTGTTCATGAATACAGGAGCATCACATCATGAATTCGTTTCAAAGAGCGGAAAACGTATCTATCTTTTTTATCAAAAGGAATTCAGATCAAAGCACACGACCACCCAAAGACCAGATTTAGTATTGACATTGGAAAAAAATAGTGGAGAATACGTGAACTATGTTTTTGATGCCAAATATCGGGTACACCGAAAAGGTCACGATCTTATTCCTAAAGAAGAAGACCTGAATACGATGCATCGATATCGTGATGCCATTTTAAATAGTAAAAATGAGCGCATCATTGAAAAGGCGATTGTATTGTTCCCAAGCAATGATAAAACATCTGTAGACTACTTTCTTAAAAGTATTGAAAAAATAGGAATTGGAGCTCTTCCTTTTTTACCAACCAATGAAAAAATAGTCCAAGACTTTATCTTAGGTCTTTTGACCAAATTTAACTAGTATATTCTTTAAAAGAAACGTAAGGTGGCACCGTTTTCTTAACGAATCTATATACTGAAAATAAGTTCAATTGAACTCCTTTAAAAAAATAGAAAATGGAGGGGAACAATGATGGTAGAACAATCAATATTTCAGCAATTAGTAAATGCTTCTGCTCATGATCGCTACACGTATTTTATCGAGCAAGTAATTAAATGCAAACGAGTTTGGATTGTTCTTGATGAACATAATCAGGTAAAGATGACCGGAAATGATGACAATAAGCGATTAGTACCCGTATGGCCTTGCAAAGAATATGCACAGTGTTGTTTACAGCATGCACCATCTGGCTGCAGAGTCATTGACATTTCTCTTGAGACATTTATGAATGAACTCTTGTTAGGTATGAAGAAAAAGGGCATGTTATCCTCTGTGTTTTGGAATGGATTAGATACTATTATTATCGGTGTTGATCAGCTATTATTCGACTTAGAGTGGGAAATTGGTAAGACAGAGATTATTCATTAACCCTTTTAGGTTTTAGCGGTTTTTATAATTAGATACAGGACCCTTAGACTGTTTTGGGTTTAAATTTTTAAGCTTGTTTTTGAGATAATCCTGTAGGATCTTGCGCTTTTTCTTTCGCTGTTTGTCGCGGTTTTTCATAGGTGATCACCACCTTTCTTTACTTTTATTATACGTAATAATCAGTATTGGTCACTAGTCAAAATAAAAAAATAACCGAAAAGCGCCTGCTTTCCGGTTATTTTTTTTGAGGATCATGAATATCTGAATCGTGCTCTTCCGCAAATTCAGTGCCATATGCAAAACCTTTTCGAAACTCTGTTCTTTTTACAGTACGCGTTCGATTTTGAAAGAAGTGCGCTAATGAGTAGCGATGTACAAGCACTTCAACACCGGTAATAATCGTTGCGGATAAAATGCTTCCCCATGCGATTTGCATATAGTTATTTAATAGAATTGTCCCGAATATCCATACGCTCATATAGGCCAAAATAAAATCAAAAGCAGTAGCTGCTTTATTACCTAAAGCGGGAAGAATAATGCGATCACCTAATATGTAAGATGCAACGGTTACAAAAGCGCTAAACGATAAAATGTCAACAAACGTTGCATCGAAAAATAAATCCAGTCCAATAGCGAACGCAATCATACACGAAATGAATTTTACGATGATAATGGAAATGTGCTTCATGTGTTTTATAAACCTGCCTTTTCTTCTTAGTATGGACGAAGAATTACTTTTTATACAAAAGCAAACTTTATGTAATATTTCTGTGACAAATTTAGATATTAGTTGTAATTTCTTGTTGAATTTTCTAAAATGTAAAAAGATAGAGTCGCATCATATGTATATACGACAACGATGAATCTGACAGGAGGAGCAGGTTGTGAAGAAGATTTTACTATTCACAGTAGCTGCATTATTAGCTACATTTTTTATTGATCGTGCCTATAGTGAACGCAATCAGGCACAGCTAGAGTCTCAATTAGTAGATGAGATAAATAAAACAAAAGAAGAAACGAAAAGCGACTACGCAGTGATTGATTTTAATGAACTCTTTGATTTTAACTGGGATGAAGTATATGTTTTTGGCCCAGAAGCGTCAGTAAAGGATGTTAATAAAGAACTTGGATTTAAATGGTCGGATGCTACATTAAACAGCGTATTAAATAGTCAGGAAAATGTAGTTGTATTTGTAGAAAACAAACAAATTACTCAGTATATAAAAGTTCCCGTAGATTATGGAACCATTATTCCTAAAGAATCTGTAGTGAAAAAAGCGAACAATTAACATTGTTCGCTTTTTTATGCCTTTTTCTGAATCGCCTTTTTACGAGGCTTTCTCGGCTTTAAGTTGGATTGATCGATACTTAGTTTTAACATTTGCATAAGCTTTGTAACGTCTTGTTCAGACTGCTGTTGACTGAAAGAAGCCATAGCGTCTTTGCTTTGAATTAGTTCATGTAGCATATCACGATAGTCGTTATGATGCATTTTTGGTTCAAACGGAGCGGACAACTTATTAATGATTTCCATAGCTGCTTCACGATCTTTGGTTGATAGAGAAGGTAAGGCGTCGACATGAGGCACGTCTTGTACATGGCGAAGCTCTTCATGAAAGTGCAGCGTTTGTAATAAAAGGCAGTCTCCATAAGAACGAATGATTGCAAGCTGCTGCTTGGAATATAGAAAGACCTTTGCAATACCAACCTTTCCACTTAGTGCAAGCCCCTCCAATAAGACGCTATATTCGTACCCACCAAATTCATTGGCTGAAATATAATAACTTTTATCAAAGTAGATTGAATCAATTTCTTCTAGCTCGACAAAATGTAAAATGTCAATGGTCTTACTTTGAGAAAATCGCTTTTTTAGCTCATCTAGCTCATGTTCTGATAATGTCACAAAATGACCTTCACTTGTTTCATACCCCTTAATTAGTTCATCTGATGCAACATCACGTTCACAATGTTCACAGCGCTTTACATGATGGATGGGTTTACAACAAACCGAGTGCAGCGTTCGTAATTTAATGTCCTTGTCTTCAACTGCCCCGTGAAGCTTAATTGGAAATTCAATCAGTCCAAAAGACAGCTGGCCTTTCCATGCTGTATGAAGCAAAAGATCACCTCGTTTTTTTCTATAGTGTGCAACGAGGAAGAGAAGATATGTACATCATTAATTAAGACTATTAAAACGTAAATAGCCTTAATTAATCTATGTTCTAAATAAACAATTTAAGAGAGCATTTGAATAGAGTTTATTCGCTGAAGAAGGGTTGGATAGGAACATAAGCAGTGGGAGAAGTCACGTTGGAGTTTTTGTAAATGGTAATTTCTAGTATGGAATTCTGAAGGGTTCCGACAATTTTTTTATTGGTTAACAAAAAAGGAAAATCAATTGTTTTTTCAATTTTTTCCTCACGTAAAGCTTTTTGAGACGTATGCCGTTTATCATCATATTGCTCATAGCTCACTTGCTTTGTTGCTACAAGAAGAAGAGTTTGTAATTCAACTGATACATGGATATGGTGAGGATGATAGCCAACAAGCTCTACTTCCACAATATAAGTATCTTCCGTTTCGAATAAATCTGCGCGAACAGAATCATAATCTAAATAGCTCATAAAAGGATTTTCCAAAATTAACTCTAGCAGTTCTTGAAAACTTTTTGAGCAATCGTTTTTAGAATGTTTGTTGTTCATACTTGTTTCCTCCGTTATGATACACGTTCTTCCATAACCATCATATGCAAGCTTTCAAAGATTGTGAAATGATGTATAGAAAGGAAAAGATACTGTGACTCGAAATGAACGCAGAAATGATGAAGTTACAACAGAAATTTTATCAGGAGTTATGCCGTTATCTCTTTCAGAAGAAAGAGATAACGAGCTGCCAGAGGAAATTCAAGCGATGCAAGCTAATAAACAAAAAAAGAGCCGCTAAGGGCTCTTTTTTTACATATCGTGACCGCTATTATGCTTTTGACGAGTATGTTGACGATTCTTTACTTTATGAGATCCACTAAGCGGTTCAGGTTGCCCAGTTTGATGTCCTTTAGGTGCGTTTTTATGCATGTCTTTACTATCGTTTTTGTTCATATGAAAGCTCCTCCTTTTCGTTGCTTCTTTCTTAATGTCGCTCATTATAGAAGCATCTATGCTCGGCATTTTTAACCTGTAAAAGAGGGGTATGAATAGCAGAGGGATATGAAACAATACAACAGAACAATGTAAAAAAGGAGAGATATTATGCCATATCATAAAAATAGTCAGCAGGCTTTTCAAGCAGCTCAACAAGGCCATAAACAAACGTTAGATGCGTATGCACAATCAAATATTGTAAAACACGATGCGGCGTATGGGCATGAGCTAAAGCTTCTTAAAGAAGAAATTAATGAAACATATGAACAAATTAACAATGCGCTGGAAACAGCTACTGAAACGCAGCGTCAGCAGCTTACACAGTTTCAGCAGGACTTGCAAGGAATTATGAACGAAGTGAATGAATAAATAGCCAAAAAGCCATGTGAAAACATGGCTTTTTATGCTAGAAATCATGAGGTTTAAGGTATGTGCTTATCTAACACTGATAATCATTATGAACGATAAAGCACGATGTTAAACTAGCTCATTGATTTTTTTTGCGTTTTTTATTATTTTGCTTTTGTTGTTCAGTTAGCGGCTCATTTGAAAATTCTTCATTGTAACCTGCTCCTTTTCCCTGAGCGCTAGCAGCGTTAGCTCCAGGAATGACGTGCTTTGATTTATGATTAGCCATTTTATTCACCTCCATTTTTAATATGCACAAAAGTCGATGAAATATGAATTATTAGAAAATGTTTGTGATTAATGATTATGTTATAAGAAAAACTTATGTAAATTAATAACATTCTTTTTATTTACTTATGTATAACATTATATTAAGATAGATGGTGAAGGGAATAGAGGATGGGGTAAGTAAAATCCTTTATACATAGCATTTAAGGGGGTAATGAAATGACTAAAAAAGACGTTTTTAACGCTCGTTCGTCATTCACAGTTAACGGTAGCACATATAATTATTACCGCTTACAAGCATTAGAAGAAGCCGGTTTAGGAGCAGTTTCAAAACTACCGTATTCAATTAAAGTATTATTAGAATCCGTTCTTCGTCAAGTAGACGGACGTGTAATCACAAAAGAGCACGTAGAAAATTTAGCAAAATGGGGAACTGATGAAATTCAAGAAGTAGATGTGCCGTTTAAGCCATCACGAGTTATTCTTCAAGACTTCACAGGTGTACCAGCAGTTGTTGACTTAGCATCTTTACGTAAAGCAATGGCTGATTTAGGTGGAGACCCAGATAAAATTAATCCAGAAATTCCAGTAGATCTCGTAGTTGACCACTCAGTTCAAGTAGATAAAGCGGGAACATTAGATTCTTTACGAGTAAATATGGATCTTGAGTTTCAACGCAACACAGAGCGCTATAAGTTCTTAAACTGGGCTCAAAAATCATTTGATAACTATCGTGCTGTACCTCCTGCAACAGGAATCGTACACCAAGTAAATTTAGAATATTTAGCAAACGTAGTCCATGCAGTAGAAGAAAACGGAGAGTACTTAGCGTTTCCAGATACATTGGTCGGAACTGACTCTCATACAACAATGATTAACGGTATTGGCGTTCTAGGTTGGGGCGTTGGTGGTATTGAAGCAGAAGCAGGAATGCTTGGTCAACCTTCGTATTTCCCAGTACCAGAAGTTATTGGAGTGAAGCTAACTGGTGAATTACCAAATGGTACAACAGCAACAGACCTTGCTTTAAAAGTAACGCAAGTACTTCGTCAAAAAGGTGTTGTTGGAAAATTTGTTGAATTCTTCGGACCAGGTGTAGCTCAACTTCCATTAGCAGATCGCGCAACAATTGCTAACATGGCACCGGAATATGGAGCAACCTGTGGATTCTTCCCAGTTGATAGCGAAGCGTTAGACTATATGCGTCTTACAGGTCGTGATGAAGCTGATATTCAGGTTGTCGAACAATATACAAAAGAAAACGGCTTATTCTATACTCCAGATGCAGTAGAGCCAACGTTTACAGATGTAGTAGAAATTAACTTAGCCGAAATTGAATCAAACCTTTCAGGTCCAAAGCGTCCTCAAGATTTAATTCCACTTTCAGACATGCAAAGTGAATTTAAAAAAGCGCTAATAGCTCCTGTAAGTAATCAAAGCTTTGGCTTAAGTACTTCTGATGTAGAAAAAGAAGTAACATTTAAGCTTGCTGACGGTACAGAAACAACAATGAAAACAGGTGCAATTGCTATTGCTGCAATTACAAGCTGTACAAATACATCAAATCCATACGTATTAGTAGCGGCTGGTTTAGTAGCTAAAAAAGCAGTTGAAAAAGGATTAGATGTTCCAGCTTACGTAAAAACATCATTAGCACCAGGTTCAAAAGTTGTAACGGGCTATTTACAAAGCTCAGGCTTACTTCCTTACCTTGAAAAAATTGGTTACAACGTAGTTGGATACGGCTGTACAACATGTATCGGAAACTCTGGTCCATTAGAAGACGAAATCGAGCAAGCAATTGCAGATAACGATTTATTAGTTACGTCAGTGTTGTCAGGTAACCGTAACTTTGAAGGTCGTATTCACCAGCTTGTAAAAGGAAACTATTTAGCATCTCCACCGCTTGTTGTAGCGTATTCTCTTGCTGGTACAGTTGATATTGACCTGCAGAAAGATCCGATTGGTGTAGGAGCAGACGGTAAAGAAGTATTCTTTAGCGATATCTGGCCTTCTCAAGACGAGATTAAAGAAGTAGTAAAAGCAACTGTAACGCCAGAATTGTTCCGTAAAGAGTATGATCGCGTGTTTGATGATAATGAGCGTTGGAACGAAATTGAAACAAGTGAAGAAGCGCTTTACACGTGGGATAATGACTCAACATATATTCAAAACCCGCCGTTCTTTGAAGGGTTATCTGAAGAGCCAGGTGAGGTAGAAGCATTAAATGACCTGCGTGTTATAGCGAAGTTTGGAGATTCTGTAACGACAGACCATATTTCACCAGCAGGTTCAATTGCAAAATCATCACCAGCTGGCCTGTATCTACAAGATAAAGGCGTTGAGCCAAGAGACTTTAACTCATACGGATCTCGTCGTGGTAACCACGAGGTAATGATGCGCGGTACGTTCGCAAACATCCGTATTAAAAACCAAATTGCACCAGGTACTGAAGGTGGCTGGACAACGTACTGGCCTGAAAATAAAGTGATGAGCATTTACGATGCTTGTATGAAGTATAAAGAAGAAAACACAGGTCTTGTTGTATTAGCAGGTAAAGATTACGGAATGGGAAGCTCTCGTGACTGGGCTGCTAAAGGAACAAACTTACTTGGTATTAAAACGGTTATCGCTGAAAGCTTTGAGCGTATTCATCGTTCAAACCTTGTGTTAATGGGTGTTCTTCCACTTCAGTTTAAAGAAGGCGAAAGCGCTGAAACATTAGGCTTAACTGGAACTGAAACAATTAGTGTTCAAATTGATGAAACAGTAAAACCACGTGACTTTGTAAAAGTTACTGCAACGGATGAAGCTGGGAACAAAAAAGAGTTCGACGTATTAGTTCGTTTTGATAGCGAAGTTGAAATTGATTACTACCGTCATGGTGGTATCTTACAGATGGTACTACGCGATAAGCTTCAATCAAAAACGCACGCATAAGATAGCAGAAGCGCACCTTTTTAAGGTGCGTTTTTCTTTTCGTTTTTCATAAAACGCTTTCGGATATGGTATGATAATAAAAGATTCACATTTTAGGATGATTTTGCATGTTCTTGTACATATATAAAGAAAAAGGGTCTGTAATTTCATAGAAGCTGGCTGAAAGGAGTAAGCATAATGCTAAAAAAAGTTATAGCAACACTTTTACTGGTAGGCTTTGCAAGCTTTGCAGCGTGGCAAGCTTTAGCACCAAAAGATGATGAAGGAGAAAAGTTATCATCGTATGAAGACTTGAACATAAAAGAAGGACAAGCTGAAGTAGCAAATGGAGAGCCGTATGGTTTAGAACCTGGAGATCAAGCTCCTCCGTTTACGTTAAAGGATACACAAGGTAAATCAGTTCAGCTATCAGACTTTAAAGGAAAAAAGATTATCTTGAATTTTTGGGCTACGTGGTGCCCTCCTTGTAAAGAAGAAATGCCAGCTATGCAGCAGTTTCACGACACATCAGGAAAGGAAGTTCATATCCTAGCTGTAAATTTAACGTCGTCTGAAGGTAGTAAACAAAGTGTTTCAACCTTTTTAAAAGAAAACAAACTATCGTTTCAAGTGCTTCTAGATGAAAAAGATGAGGTAGCTACGAAAGCATATCGTGTGATGACAATCCCAACTTCATACTTTATTAATGAAAAAGGTAAAATTGTTAAGCGTATTAACGGACCAATGACGCTAGAACAAATGGAGACCTTTGCGTCTGAAAGCAGCTCATAATGGCTGCTTTTTTTTTGTGAATAAAATGAAACCTTTTCATAGGCATGTTCGTATAGAAAGTATGCTCAAAAATCGATCTTTACTTTAGAAAAAGCTACGTGTTTTAACAAAAAAATGATCAAATTTGGAGCATTTTGAATTTTTTAGGTTTAATGTGAAGGATTATGGCAAAAATAATAGTAATCTATTGTATAGTTATTTTTCAGACTTTTCAAAAATTAAAAAGGATAGGTGATAAAGATGAGAAGAGTAAATAAACGCACGTTTGAAGAGTTAGTAAGAGAGAATAAAAGCAAGTTGTTAGAAGACCAACAAGAGATCGAGCGAATTGAGCTTGCGATTGAAGAGCGTCTAGAAAAACGTATGCTTGAAAAGGCTGAATAGTTCCTTCTGAAACTGGTTACAGTAACAGCAAGGAGGGGTTAACATGGGAAATCCGAAGAAATTCGCCAAACGTTTTGTACCTGACCACATTGGCACTCAGCCGCGAGAAGCCGGTGGTAACAATGGCAAGAAAATGCAAGATAAATCAGGAAAACACCCTCAGGTTATTCAAACAAAGGGAGAATAGAAAGTCGCTGAACAGCGACTTTTTTTGTGTTTTAAAAGGGTGTTATTTTCCACTTATACAAAGAAAAAACCGCTGCATACTAGAGATGTACAAAAAAAGGATTTTAAAGGAGGATTTTACTATGACATGGAGTAAACCAAACCCAGATGATCGTAGCAACAATGTAGAACGCTTACAATCAATGGTTCAAAACACGATTGATAATATCGAAAAAGCTGAGGCTACAATGACGCGAGCGACTGGAGAAGAGCGTGCGAAAATTGAGCAAAAAAATCATAATCGAGAAGTAAGTATAGAGGCAATGCGCAATGAAATTCAAGACGAATCTAAAGCTCGTGAAGAAGGATATCCTAATTCGACTAACTAAGAAACATAAAGGCCAGAATTGGCCTTTATGTTTCTAATGAACAAGGAAAGGGAATAAACAGCTGATACTACTTATGAGGAGGAGAACTGGTGGGGCGCCTATTAACAAAAAAAGCAACATATCTCATGCTTGCACTTATATTATTACTGACAATTGTCGCATGCTATCATACATATAAGCCGCTACCTGAAGGCGTTTCATACGAAGGAAACGTACACTACGTAAAGGACGTATCGCTGTTATATGACTTAACTTATCAAAGCGGTGATGAAGTTAAAAGCGAGCAGCAAATTTTTCGGCGGATTTTTGAAGCGATTGACAATGCAGAAAACTTTATCGTTATGGATATGTTCTTATTTAACGGCTACTATGACCAAGGTGAAACCTATCCACCTATTAGCGATACGCTAGCGAGAAAGTTAATTGAAAAGAAAAAGGAGCAACCAAACGTAGACATCTATTTCATTACCGATGAGGTAAATACAACGTATGGTTCACATGAATCAGAGTGGCTAGAATCATTAAAACGAGCGGGGATTAAGGTTGTTGAGACAGATGTTACAAAGCTTAGAGACTCCAACCCTCTATACTCAAGCGTTTGGAGAAGTTTTTTACAGTGGTTTGGACAATCTGGAGAAGGATGGCTTGCCAATCCATTTGGTGAGAATGCACCGAAAATTACGGCGAGGTCCTATTTAAAGCTTTTTAATGTAAAAGCTAACCATCGGAAAGTTGTAGCTACTGATAAGACAGCCGTTATTTCATCAGCCAACCCTCACGATGCAAGTGGTCATCATTCCAATATGGCTTTTGAAGTGCAGGGAGATATCATTGGTGAGATTGTTAAAACAGAAAAAGCAGTTGTCGATTTTTCGAGCGATGTACAAATCCCGAAGCTGAGCTATGAAAAAGCTCCGAGCGGTGACATTGGTGTACAGCTATTAACGGAAGGAAAAGTGTATAAAGAAATCCTCAATACACTGGATCAAGTAGAATCAGGGGATGAAGTATGGCTAGGTATGTTTTATCTTGCTGATCGCAAAGTTGTAGAAAAGCTAGTACAATCGTCAAATAAAGGAGCTAAAGTCCGACTTGTTTTAGACCCGAACGTCAATGCTTTTGGACAAGAAAAAATTGGCCTTCCGAATCGCCCTGTAGCTGCTGAGCTATTAGATGATTCAAGCAATAAAATACAAGTACGATGGTATAACACAGACAAAGAACAGTATCATCCAAAAACTCTATTTGTTCGCGGAAAGGACCAGAGTACGATCATTGGGGGATCAGCCAATTTTACAAAGCGTAATTTAGATGACTTGAATTTAGAAACCAATATTAAAATTACCGCAGGATCTGACGAAGATATCTCGGAAGAAATGAATAAATATTTTACACGCTTATGGGGAAACGAAGATGCAACCTATACTCTTCCGTATGAAAAATATGAAAATAAAATGACCATTTTTCAAACATTGCTGTATCGTATCCAGAAGATGCTTAGTTTCACAACGTATTAAAACGCGAGCCGATAAGTAGTGAAACTACACCAATTTGTGGTAATATAGTACCCGTATGATTGCGATGTAGGAGGAAATAAAATCATGATTTCAATAAAAGAAATTGATGTACGCTATAGTGAAACGGACCAAATGGGCGTAGTGTATCATGCAAACTACTTAGTGTGGATGGAATTAGGGCGTACGCAGTTTATTCGAGATTTGGGCTTTAATTATGCTGAAATGGAGAAAGATGGTATCTTATCACCAGTCATTGACATTAACGTTTCCTATAAAAAGCCACTTCATTACGGAGAAACAGCTAAAATTCAAACGTGGCTTGATTATTATGATGGCTTGCGCGTTGTGTATGGATATGAAATTATAACGCCAGATGGAAGTATTGCTCTAACTGGAACTTCTTCGCATGTTTGCGTGAAAAAAGAAAACTTCAAGCCGATTTCCATTCGAAAGCAGTTACCGGAATGGCATGCAGCTTATGAAAACGCTAAAAAAAGCAAAGAGTAAAAAAAGCATCGATGTATAGTCGATGCTTTTTTTATTATGCTTCGTAAATAAATTCAGGTTCACTTGCCTCTTCATTAAAGACAACTTTTAAATCATGACCATCGAAATACCAAAGATCTTCTTCTTCTACAAAGAATGTTAAACCATTAACTTCAGCTTTGACACCGATATTGGACGGCTGGTCTTTATTAATACCAAGCGAGAATCCTTTTTGAACATTACTACAACCACCGTAGCGAACGAAAAAGCGCAAATGTTCATTGCCTTCTAACATCATTTCATCTTTGTACCATTGGGCAGCTTGTTCTGTTACGTTTAATTTCATTGTGTGTGCTCCTTCCATCACTAGGTTTCCTTTCTTATTATAGTAGAAAAAAGCTAAAATTACCATTAATACAATTGGATGAACGTGGAAGGGTAAAAAAGATAGTCAAAGGAGTTATAAAGTAAACAATGTTCTAAATAACCACTTTGACTACCTTCTTCATTTAAATTCATAGGGCTTCTCAATTGTTTCCCAGCAATGAATGCAATAACGACTGCTTTGCGTTTGTTTATGAATCTTTTTTTCACGCTTACACATTGGACAGCGGCTCGGCTTCATCTCAATCACCTCCTACTGTCAGTATAGCTAAAAAATATAAATGTATTCGCTTACAACGATGAAAATAAAAGAAATGAAGGCTTTTTACCTTCATTTCTTTTTTGAGAAAAACGTAACTTTTGGTTCCGTCCCTTGACGAATTCGACCAAGATTCGCGCGGTGGCGATAAATGACAAAAAAAGCCAAGAATCCAACAATGATGATTAAAATTAGTTCGCCTGTAAATAGTGTATAAATAAATGCAATGATACCTGCAATCATTGAGGATAGCGATACATACTTGGTGATGTATAAGCAAATGAAGAAGCAAGCAAGCAATGTTAAAAATAAAAGAGGCTCATAAAATAATAAAACACCTGCAGATGTGGCAACGGCTTTGCCACCTTTAAACTTCGCAAATAGCGGATATGTATGTCCAATAACGGCGAATAAACCGACGAAAAGAGGATGAAGTCCTGAATGAAACAAAACAGCTAATGAAGCAGCAAACGTTCCTTTTAAAATGTCTCCCAGCGTTACAAGGATACCTGCTTTTACTCCTAGCGTTCGAAAGCTGTTGGTCCCTCCTAGGTTTCCGCTCCCATGTTCACGTATATCGATGCCATATCCCCATTTTCCAACAACTAGTCCAAAGGGAATAGAGCCGATGATATAGGCCAGAATAGGTAATAGATAATCCATTTGACAAAAGCTCCTTTATCTATATATCGTATCTATTTTACCATGAGATAGCAAAAACACCATACATAGTTTTTCAGCAGAGTCTTTTTTTCTGTAAGTTTGAAGGAAATGTTTACAAAATACTAAAAAACGGGTAACATATGCAGGAAATTTATTTTATACATCGAACGTTTAAGCATAAAAGGAGATGAAAAGTGTGACAGTTCAAATTCCATCACGTGAAGAATTAGGAAAGATTCTAAAAGATAGTAAGCGAATTGCAGTAGTAGGGCTATCAGATAATCCAGAACGAACGTCGTATATGGTTTCAGAAGCTATGCAAAAAGCTGGTTATGAAATTATACCAGTTAACCCATTAGTCGATGAAGTATTAGGTGTGAAAGCCGTAAAATCATTAACAGATGTTGAGGGGCATGTTGATATTGTAAACGTGTTCAGAAGATCTGAGCATTTATTAGATGTTGCGAAAGAGTTCTTAGAAATTGATGCGGATATTTATTGGGCTCAGCTAGGACTAATAAATGAAGAGGCATATGAACTTTTAGCAAGTAAAGGCTATACGGTTGTTATGGATCGTTGTATTAAAGTGGAACATGCGTTAACGAAATAAATCTTTGATAGGATATGAAAAACCCATGCGTGAATGGAAGCATGGGTTTTTCATATCTTCGATCAAATGACTGTTAGACAACGCTTCAAAGGTCATCTATAATCAAGGGATAGAGCTATATAAGCTTTTATAATACGGAAATATGTGCTAAAATCGTTTAAGTGTGCTAAAATAGAAACGTATGTTCTTACTGAGCGGATGAAACACGAACAAGTAAAGATAAACATATAAAAGGCAGCGCACTGCTGTCTTCTACATAATGAGGAAAGTGTGTTTGTATGGAAGGGGTATGTATGAATGGCTCAAAAGCAAAAGTTTAATTATAACGAAGATGCAATTCAAGTATTAGAAGGATTAGATGCTGTTCGTAAACGACCAGGAATGTATATAGGAAGCACAGATACAAGAGGGCTTCACCATTTAGTTTATGAAATTGTCGATAACTCGGTTGATGAGGCGCTAGCAGGATATGGTGAAGAAATCATTGTAACCATTCACCAAGATAATTCCATTTCAGTGCAGGATAAAGGGCGCGGAATGCCGACCGGTATGCATAAATTAGGAAAACCTACACCTGAAGTTATCTTAACAGTACTTCATGCTGGAGGTAAGTTTGGGCAAGGTGGCTATAAAACAAGCGGTGGTTTACATGGTGTAGGTGCATCGGTTGTAAATGCGTTATCTGAATGGTTAACGGTTACAATTTACCGCGATGGTACCATCTATGAACAACGCTTTGAAAACGGCGGGAAACCCGTTACAACGTTAGAGAAAAAGGGAACAACGAGAAAAACAGGAACGACCATTCATTTTAAGCCGGATCCATCCATTTTCTCAGCAACTGTTTATAACTTTGATACATTAAGCGAACGCTTACGTGAATCGGCGTTCTTGTTAAAAGGTTTTAAAATTGAACTAATTGATAAGAGACATAATCAGCACGAAGTGTTTCACTATGAAACGGGAATTGAAGCTTTTGTTACATATTTAAATGAAGAAAAAGATACGCTGCATCCAGTTGTTTCTTTTGAAGGTTTTCAGAATAATATTGAAGTAGAATTTGCGTTTCAATTTAACGATGGTTATTCAGAGACGATTTTATCCTTTGTTAATAACGTTCGTACAAAAGACGGTGGAACGCACGAATCCGGAGCAAAAACGGCGATGACACGTGCGTTTAACGAATATGCAAGAAAAGTAAATCTTCTAAAAGAAAAAGATAAAAACCTTGAAGGGACGGACATACGTGAAGGATTAGGTGCGATTGTTTCTGTTCGTATCCCAGAAGAACTTCTTCAATTTGAAGGTCAAACAAAAGGGAAGCTCGGGACAAGTGAGGCACGTTCATCTGTAGATGCTGTTGTTTCCGAAAAGTTAGCGTATTTTTTAGAGGAAAATCCAGACGTAAGCTCGCTGCTTGTAAAAAAAGCCATTAAAGCTGCTCAAGCAAGAGAAGCTGCGAGAAAAGCAAGAGAAGACGCACGTAACGGTAAAAAAAGAAAGCGTCAAGAAACGGTTCTAAGCGGTAAGTTAACACCTGCACAATCACGTAATCCACAAAAAAATGAGCTATATTTAGTTGAGGGAGACTCTGCTGGTGGTTCTGCTAAACAAGGTCGTGACCGTCGTTTTCAGGCTGTACTGCCTTTGAGAGGTAAAGTTATTAATACTGAAAAAGCGAAGCTTCAAGACATTTTTAAAAACGAAGAGATTAGTACGATTATTCACGCAATTGGCGGCGGTGTTGGAGCTGAATTTGAAGTGGATGATATTAACTATGACAAAATTGTCATTATGACCGATGCCGATACAGATGGAGCTCACATCCAAGTACTACTTTTAACATTCTTCTATCGCTATATGAAACCATTAGTTGAAGCAGGAAAAGTATTTATTGCCCTTCCGCCTCTGTATAAAGTAAGCAAAGGAACTGGAAAGAAAGAAGTTCTAGAATATGCTTGGAGTGATGAAGAATTAGAAGGGGCGATAAAAAAAGTTGGCAAAGGCTATATGATTCAGCGTTATAAAGGTTTAGGAGAAATGAATGCAGATCAGCTATGGGAAACCACTATGAATCCTGATACAAGAACGCTTATTCGTGTGCGCATTGATGACGCAGCCCGAGCAGATCGTCGTGTTACTACGCTAATGGGGGATAAGGTAGAACCAAGACGAAAATGGATTGAAAGTAACGTAGCGTTTGGACTAGAAGAAGATCCAAATATTTTAGATAACGAAAATGTAGTAACGGTCTCAGAGGAGGATGTACAATGACACAAACAGAACGATTTTTAGATTTACCTCTTGAGGATGTAATTGGCGACCGCTTTGGACGATATAGTAAATATATTATTCAAGAGCGCGCGCTACCCGATGCAAGAGACGGATTAAAGCCGGTACAGCGCCGCATCTTGTATGCAATGCATGTGGAAGGAAACACGGCTGAAAAAGGGTTTCGTAAATCAGCAAAGACAGTTGGTAACGTAATCGGTAACTATCACCCGCATGGAGATTCCTCGGTTTATGATGCGATGGTGCGTATGAGTCAAGATTGGAAAGTACGAAACGTACTTGTTGAAATGCACGGGAACAACGGTAGTATTGACGGTGATCCACCGGCAGCAATGCGTTATACGGAAGCACGTTTATCAGCAATAGCATCTGAGTTATTACGTGATATTGACAAACAAACGGTAGAGTTTGTTCCTAACTTTGACGACACTAGCGAAGAGCCGACGGTGCTCCCAGCCATGTTCCCGAGTCTACTTGTAAATGGCTCAACTGGAATTTCTGCCGGGTATGCTACTGAAATTCCACCTCACCATCTTGGAGAAGTCATTGACGCAACGATTATGCGAATTGATAACCCATCAAGCTCAGTTGAGGAGCTAATGACCGTCATTAATGGTCCAGATTTTCCAACTGGGGGTATTATACAAGGCATTGATGGAATCAAAAAAGCTTACGAAACAGGTAAAGGGAAAATAATCATTCGCGGAAAAGCAGAAATTGAAGATGTGCGCGGCGGAAAGCAACAAATTGTGATTACAGAAATTCCGTTTGAGGTGAATAAAGCAAACCTTGTTAAAAAAATGGATGAGCTTCGCATTGATCGCAAAGTAGAAGGCATTGCAGAAGTTCGTGATGAAACCGATCGCACAGGTCTGCGAATTGTCATTGAATTAAAAAAAGATGCTAATGCACAAGGTGTCTTACACTATTTATATAAAAATACTGATTTACAAGTGCCTTACAGCTTTAATATGGTAGCTATTTCAAAGAAACGACCGAAGTTAATGAATCTACCAAGCATTTTGGATGCTTATATTGAGCACCAGCGTGAAGTCGTAACCAATCGGTCGAAATATGAATTAACAAAAGCGAAGGAACGCGAACACATTGTTGCAGGTTTAATTAAAGCTTTATCCATCTTAGATGAAGTAATTGCCACCATTCGAGCGTCAAAAGACAAGCGAAATGCGAAGGATAACTTAATCACGCAATTTGACTTTACAGAAAAGCAGGCAGAAGCAATCGTTTCCTTACAGCTATATCGCTTAACAAATACTGATATTACAGCGTTAGAACAGGAGTCAAAAGAGCTTACAGAAAAGATTACAGAGCTAGAGGCCATTCTAGCAAGTGAAAAAAAGCTTTTTAACGTTATTAAAAAAGATCTTCGCCGCGTGAAAAAGCAGTATGGTGACGAGCGCCGCGCAAAGATTGAAGCGGAGATTGAAGAAATTAAAATTAACCTAGAAGTTATGGTTCCTTCTGAAGATGTCATTGTGACGGTCACAAAGGATGGCTATGTCAAACGCACAAGCTTACGCTCATATTCAGCTTCGAATGGGCAGGATTTTGGTATGAAGGACACGGATCGGATTCTTTCAAAGTTAGAAATTAATACAACAGAAACGCTCTTAATTTTCACAAGAAAAGGAAACTATTTATATCTCCCTGTACATGAACTTCCTGATATTAGATGGAAGGATATGGGGCAGCATATCATGAACATTGTTCCAATTGATAAAGACGACCATATTGTGAAAGCCATTCCAATTAAAGAGTTTAAAGAAGATTACTATTTATTATTCTTTACGAAAAACGGCATGATTAAAAAATCTGAGTTGCTACAGTATAAGGCGCAACGTTATTCTAAAGCTCTAGTCGCTGTGAATGTAAAAGGTAATGACGAAGTAGTTGATGTGTACGTAACAAATGGCAAGCAGCAGGTCTTTATTGCCACTCGCCAAGGATACGGCTTATGGTTTGCTGAAGAGGAAGTCAATGTTGTTGGAACGCGCGCTGCAGGTGTAAAAGGAATCAATTTGAAAGAAAATGATTATGTCGTTAGCGGAGCTGTTTTTAGTGAAGAAAAAGTGAAGGAAACAGATTTATTTATTACAACGCACCGAGGTGCTATTAAGAAAACAAAAATGACAGAATTTGAGCAGTCATCTCGAGCGAAACGTGGATTAGTAATGGTTCGTGAATTAAAAGCAAATCCTCATCAAATTACAAAAGTGAAGATTGTCACGAAGGAAGATGAGGTTGTGATACAGTCTGAGAAAAATCAAACAGAGCGCATTGATCCAGCGTCAATGCGACCAAGCGATCGCTATAGCAACGGTTCATTTGCAATCGATCAAGCGGAATCCGGGGACGTTATTGATATGTGGATTGAAAAAAAAACAAAATAATAAACTAAAAAGAGCGCTGTTTTGCAGCGTTCTTTTTAGTTTATATAGATTCTATATAAACTATGTTCTAAATAATCAATATAAATAAAAAATAGCAGCTAAGAAAATATCAACATGAACAGAGAATATCAACATGAACAGAGAATATCAACATGAACAGAGAATATCAACATAAAAATAAAGTAGGCATAATGAAAGGAAGTGTATTTTTATGGGATATTACCTTACCGTTGATCAAAAGGGTACGAAAATATATGTTGAAGACATTGGGAGTGGAATGCCTATACTGTTTCTTCACGGCTGGCCAGTTAATCATACAATGTTTGAATATCAGTTTAATGAGCTTCCGAAACATGGGATTCGCTGCATTGCAATAGATTTACGCGGGTTTGGAAAATCAAGTCGACCGTTCAAAGGCTATACATATAACTCATTAGCCGACGATGTTCGAGCAGTTATTCACGCCTTACAACTTTCAGCTCTAACGTTAGTTGGTTTTTCAATGGGAGGAGCAATTGCCCTGCGGTATATGAGTAGACATTTAGGATTTGGTGTGAACAAACTGATTCTAGCTGGTGCAGCTGTCCCTAGCTTTATTAAAAGAGACGATTTTCCTTATGGACTTTCTAAGGGAGAAGTAGATAGCATCATTCAAGCGACGTATCAAGATCGACCAGCTATGCTCGCCGATTTTGGCCAGAAATTTTTTAATTCAAAAATTAGCTCTTCTTTTAGAGATTGGTTTCAATTACTAGGTCTAGAAGCTTCAGGTCACGGAACGATTAAAACAGCAAAGTCACTGCGTGATGAAGATCTCCGTGAAGACTTGAGTCAAATTTTTGTAAAAGCGTATATTTTACACGGAAAGAAAGATCAAATTTGTCCGTTTCCTTTAGCTGAAGCCATGCATAAAGGAATTGAGGGTTCAACGTTAATTCCTTTTGAAAAGAGCGGTCACGGCCTTTTTTACGATGAACAAAAAAAGTTTACTGAAACCTTAAAAGACATTGTTTATTCTGCTGCGAAAAGAGATTGACTGCAACGAGGATATAAAATTATGGTGATAAACGGTCTTCTATAGGCAAATCGGTGGAATTCCTACCAAAAGCCTTTCTTTCTAAAAGTTTACTTATTTCCTATTCCGGTCGTTTGTGAATTTGGAAAATACAAGGAAAACGAATATAAAGCGTCCCTGTTTCTAATAAAAATATCTGGTGGAAATCTGTAAGGAGGGTTTTAATGAGAAATAAAAAGCTATTCAATAGCAAGGAAATTATGGATTCGCCTATTGTTCCTGAATGGGGAAAAGCGGTTTTTAGTGATTTTAGTCAAGACATGCTTTCTGAAGAGAACCCTTTCCCCTGCATTTTAGGAGTAGAGGGATTAAAAAAAGATTTGCTGCGATTTGCGTTTGTGTCTTCACCATATAATTATAAAGATATCAGGCTCTGTGCAGATGCACTTAAAGAATATATGGCATGCTTTCGCACATTAGGTCGCTATACATCATTTGTTGTGTTCTTTGAGCCTGAATATAAAAAACGTACGATGATTCAGTATGAAACGATGTTTTGGGATACCCTCACATTTTTACATCGAATTGATGGAAAGCCTTGGCCCGAAGAAATCCCCAAAAACCCTAACGATCCTCTATGGGAGTTTTGTTTTGAAGGTGAGCCAATATTTGTTGTCTGTAATACGCCTGTACATGAATTACGAAAAAGCCGAAAGAGCAGCAGTTTCATAATTACATTTCAGCCTAGATGGGTGTTTGAGGGAATGACTCCTCATACAAAAATGGGACAGCAAGTTCAAAAAACGGTTCGGAATCGACTTGAAGATTACGACAAAGTTGAAGCGCATCCTCATCTAGGATGGTATGGAGATCAAGAAAATCATGAATGGAAGCAGTATTTCTTACGAGATGTTAACAACTCGTTCCCAACAGAATGTCCATTCAAGCTAAAAAGGAGTGAAAGAGATGGAGTTAAAAAAAGCCTTTATTAAAAAAGGAATTGGCGGTGGTCTTGAAGAAGTTATACATGAACTACTTCCAAAACATACCGGTTATGTAGAGGTTCAACATGATGTTGCAGGGCAGGAACACCCAAGTCATACTCACCCTACCGACGAGATTCTTCATATTATTAAAGGATCTATTTATTTTACAGTTGAGGGAGAAACAACTCAGTGCGAAGCGGGAGATCGTATTTATTTACCAAAACACACAAAGCATGCGTCAAAAGCTGATGTGAATGGTTGTACGTATGTAATCTCCATTTTAAAATTTTGATGAAAGAAGTTGATGACTGGAATGATTCAATCAAACCCTGTTTTAATCATAATAGATGTACAAAAAGGTTTTGAACAAGATGCTTGGGGAACTCGTAATAATATTCATGCAGAAGATAATATGCTCACTCTTTTACAAGCTTGGAGGAGACAGCAGTTTCCGGTTATTCATGTCCAGCATGCTTCAAAAAGCGAAACATCTCCTCTTTTTCCAGGGACGGAAGGATTCCGTTTCAAAGAAGGTTTCGGTCCTGTTGGTGATGAATACTTAATTCGAAAGCATAAAAATAGCTGTTTTATAGGAACAGAACTGGATAACTATCTGAAGGAAAACGGATACGATACGCTTATACTAGTAGGTTTAACAACGAACCATTGCGTCTCTACAACGGCACGCATGGCAGGAAACTTAGGTTATCGCACTTACGTCATCCACGATGCAACTGCGTGTTTCAATCTGTTATCATATGACGGTGAAACAACTTTTGCAGCAGAAGATGTTCATCGCTTAAGCTTATCATCTCTTCACAATGAATTTGCAACGGTTACTTCAACATCCGAAGCCCTACGCGTACTGCAATCCTATCAATATATAAAATGAGGCCTGATGCTTTTGCATCAGGTTTTTTGTGTAGATTATTCTGACAAAAACAAGTACAATAGAAACATCATTTTGAAAAAGGAGCACGATACATCATGACAGTAATTAGAAAAGCTTTAGCAGAAGACTTACCTACAATGGTGGCTATTTATAATCAGTCAGTACGCCAAAGCGCAGCAACATTTGACTTAACTCCTGTAACAATTGGGCAACGTAAAAGCTGGTTTGAATCTCACGACCAAAGTCAACTGTTTCCACTGCTTGTTGCTGAACGAAATGGTGAAGTAGCTGGATACGCATCTTTGTCTTCCTACCGTGATAAAGAAGCATATATTCGAACAGTTGAACTCTCCGTTTATGTAGATGAAGCTCACCAAGGATTTGGAATTGGTAAAAGGTTAATGGAAGCTATTCTAGTACAAGCAAAAGAGTTAAATCATCACGTTGTTATTTCTGGTATTACAAAAGGAAACGATAAAAGTATTAAAATGCATGAACAGTTTGGATTTACCTTTTGTGGGGAATTTAAAGAAGTAGGATGGAAGTTCAATCAATGGCAAGATGTTCTGTTTTATCAACTGATTCTTTAAGTGAAATTAAATAGTATCTTGTTTGAGAATTATGTTATAATAGAAAGCGTTCTAATAATACATATCAACGTACCACAGGGGGAGCCTGAATGGCTGAGAGTGAACCAATTGTTCTGACCCTTTGAACCTGTTAGTTAATGCTAGCGTAGGGAGTGTGGAGCGTGCAGCTTGTGCTGCCTCCTGTGTTTGTCGTTGAATACTAATGATTTTACAACAGGAGTGAAAAGACGATGAACAAAGGAATGTCTTTACAAGCGAAAATTGAAGTGGCAATCTTTGCAGCTCTAGCAATGATAATTGATATATTGCCATCAATTACAATTGCACCTGCCGTGTCCATATCATTTTCCATGGTACCAATCTTCATTATTTGCTTTCGATGGGGATTTAAATCAGGCGTGGTAGCTGGATTTTTGTGGGGATTGCTACAAGTTGTCACGGGTACTGCTTATGTATTAACACCTCTACAAGCATTTATCGAATATTTTATTGCATTTGCATTCATTGGTCTAGCAGGGCTATTGTCTGGTGCTATTAAGCAGAACTTAGCTACTAACAATCGAACAAAAGCATTTACATTTATTATTTTAGCAATTGTTATCGGCAGCGTTGCTCGCTATTTTTGGCACTTTGTTGCAGGGATTATTTTTTGGGGCTCTTATGCGCCAAAAGGAGTATCTGCATTATGGTATTCATTTACGATGAACGGACTAGCAATGGTGGGATCCATGATTGCTTGCCTAATCATTTTAGCCGTATTAATTCCGTCTGCTGCAAGAGTGGTATTAAATCGCGCATCATAAATAAAAGGAATGAAACCTATAGGAGTAACATCCTATAGGTTTTTTGCGTTTTTAAACCAATTTACATGTTTTCAGTGTTTTTGTTCTTTTTATGAAAGGGTTGAGGGTTTTTTTGTAGAATGGTATACTAGGTCTGTTTGTTGGAAGAATATACATACCATTTTTTGTAGGAAGGAATCATGTTAATGAACAAACGTAATCTCCTTTACATGACGATTGCAACATCCCTTTTACTCGCAGGATGTCAGCAAAAAGCTCAAAAAGCAACTGAAGTCGATACGGACTTGATGATTGCAGGAGAGATAGAAAGTCATGATCAAGAAGCAAAGAAAGATGTTGTTGAAAACCAGTACAGATATGATATTTCAGATACAATAGATGAAAAAATAATCTCGCAGTTTATGAATAGCTACTTCAAGGCTTTACATGATGGAATCCTTCATAAATCAGCTAAGTCAATTCAGACATATATAATAGAAGATAGTGAGTTTTATAAACAGCAAGTAATGAAAATTGATAATTTTTCGGAGCAAGGAATTCGTCAAGAACTAAAGACGTTTCAAGTTGTGAACTGGTATGAAGCTGAGAAAAATCAAATAAATTTACAAACGTTTGAAGAGGTCACCATCCATCAACCTAATAAAAAGGATTATACAAAGAGTATTAATCAATTGTATACGCTAATAAGCGATCAAGGTACATTGCGAATTAAAAGCGTAGAGCCGTATACAATGGATAAAGCAGAAGAAACGAAGTCAAATGCACCAGCTATTACAAGAGCAGCTAGCTTAAATGAATATAACGGTAAATGGTCCACTGCCAATTCTGACTTAAAAGGTGCTCCAATCGTAGAGTTTTATGCTTCTTCTAGCTCAGAGGCTACGGTGAAGATTCATGCCTATAAGCCACCAAATTCAGTAGAAGTAGCTACAGTAGAAGCAGAAAACATAATTTTTAAACATAATCAAGCTGTTATTCATTACGATACGGACAATAATGGAAATAAAGGAACAATTGTCGTGACCCTAAAAGCAAATTCTCTTTTTGTTATTCATCATTTAGAAAAGGCTTCTGAGTCTAAATGGACGATTCCTGCAGGCGCATTTGAGCTGTCCACGTTTGAAAGTTAAACAAGATAAAAGAAAAAAGGGGGATTCAAATGGGAAATCTATATATCGTGGCCATAATTTGTTTCCTGTGGCTTGTGCTGTCAGCATGTAGTGAGACAAAGTCTGCTCCGGCTCCGACACCAAAAGAGCCTGAATCAGAAGCTACCGTTCTGGTTGATGTCGATGAGTCTGCTAATGAGACACAAAAGAGTTCTTCTCTTCCCGTTGTGACAAATGAAGAAGCCAAACAGCTTGCTACAGATTCGTTGAAGAATGTTATCCAAACATTTGATATCTTAGGTAAACAAGAGGGATGGGACAGTGAAGAGAAACCAGCAGATTTTCAATTGCTAAGCCCTAGGCTCAAAGAATTTGCTACGAGTTCATTAGTTGCTACGAAACTAAAAACAATCGCCACTTCTTATTACTGTCAATGTGATGAGCAGTCTATTCCAAATCTAGCGACAACCGTACGTTTTAAAGTGATTAACAACCGCCCCGGTCAATTTTCAATCTCAGCTATTCAGCCACTGGACGAAAAAGGGAACGGAGGTACAACTATTTACTTGAATATGAAATACGGAAAAGATGGTTGGAAGTTAAATGAATGGGACGAAATGACGTATCGTCAAAAACCGTTAGATATTTCGTCAGATGAGTATTTAGAATATCTGAAAAAAATAACGCCTAACGAAGCAGTTTCGTTTAACAAAGAAACGACTATTGAAGATGAACATGGTAATCAAGAAAAAATCTTACTATTTAAAGATGATTCTGGAGAATTTGGTGTTTTGGCAAAGAGTTCAGAGCGGATTAACGAAGTTCAAGAGGATGTGCCAGTAACTTTGCCTTTGGAAGATAATGATGTAGATTTGAACAAGGTTACAGAAGTAGACGCTTCGGTTGTTCGTTCGTTTACGGAAACGTATTTACGTGATTTAACAGAAGCAATTAATCTTAATGAGTTTGATCGCATTCAACATTATTTTGAAAAAGATAGCACGTTGTTTAGCGAACAACAGCAGCTTGTCAAAACACTCTATGATCGAACAATACGAGAAGATCTTGCAACGGTTGAAGTTTTAGAATGGACGTCTAAAGAAGCAAATAGCTACGAAGTAAAAACGAAAGAAGTTATGAACATTACCATTAATGAACATACAGAAGAAAAAGAGTATTACCGAGTGTACACAATCGTACATGAAAATGAAAAGCTCGTCATTACTCAGTTAGAATCTTATTGAAAGCTCAGAGTCTACCTGAGCTTTTTTATAAGAAAATACTTTACTATACTAACGCAAGATAACTCTTTCTTATCTTGCGTTAGTATGATAAAGTAAAGAAAAAACGGAAAAATCGCTAATAAATTACATATTTTTACACAATTATTGAATCGTTAAAAAAAACGACCTCTTTAAATAGGTTTATTTTTCGTTTTAAATTGATTTTAATACCAATACATTCAAGATGTAAAAAACGCCTTAGGGTAGATTTTGAAGCTTATAAAAGATATTAGTTAAAAGAAGGTGGAAATGATGAAAAGTGACAACGTATTGATACAAAGTCAATCCTCTCTGTCATTTCGGCAATTAAAAGAACAGTGGGGAAATCTACTAGATGAAAACCAAAATCTATCGTTGGGTCATACAGACGATGGAACGTTTGTTGAGCTTTTTATGAAAATTAAAATGATAAAACCTGAGCTATCTCCGCATACCATTCGAGCGTACAATCAAGATTTAAAAACAGTTTTGACTTTTTTTAAAGAGTTAGACGTTTCCTTAAAAGAGATTGGGTTTATGGAAGTGAAGGCATTTAATCATTGGATGAATCAAACCTATGCCAAAAGAAGCGCAGCAAGAAAACTAGAGTTTTTCAGAAGGATGCTCACGTTTGGTCATGAAACCCATTTTTATAGTGCGCTCTATACAACATGGATCGAAAAGCCTACTGTTTCAAAAGGACATTATAGCGAAAAGAAACAGGTTAATCGAACGGAATACAGAGAGTTAAGCACAAGAGAAGCTGAGCTCATTGTAAAAGCGCTTGAAGATACGGTAAAACATTCCATGCTAAAAGAAGAGTACCAAGCACGAAATCGCTTAATCGGTATGCTTTTATATTTAAGCGGAATGAGGTCTAGTGAAGTATTAAGCTTGAATTGGGGAAGCTTTCGTGAAGATCGTCGTGGCAATATGTTAGTAGATGTGTTCGGAAAAGGAAAAAAAGAGCGAACAATTCCAGTATTTAAAGACGTTCAAAATGCTCTATTTCACTACCGAGAAAGTTTAGGAGAATCGACGATGCTGAATCCGTCGGATGAAACGCCGCTTTTCTTTCAACTTAAACCATTTGTCAAAACAGGAGTCAAAAAAAGATTATCGTATACAACACTTTATCGGCTCATCAAAACAGCGGTTTATGCGATTCAAGGTAATTCGTCTATTTCACCACACTGGTTTCGTCATACGTTCATTACGAACAGCTTAGCGAATGACGTACCATTATCGGTGGTGAAACAAGTAGTTGGACACGCCTCCATTGCAACGACTAATATTTACCTAGAAAAATTACAAGAAGATACGGTTTATGATGCATTTCGAAATTCCGGTTATCGTTAGGTTCCTATAACTATATTATGTAAACTTATAAAATGAAACTCTCTCATTTCGCTTCTTTTTTTCGAATAAACCCTTCATTCATCAAATATAATGGTCTAAAAAAGGGAGGCGAAGTGCAATGGGTGTTAAGCATCCGCTTCAACATCATTTCGGAGAAGTGACCGAAATTTTTCATTACATTCATGATTTATGTGAAAGCGCAGGGTTGTACATTGATTGGCACGGCACGACACAAACTGTACAGCTATACCGGAATAAAGAATCAAGAGAAGCGGGAGATCGGTACATAGGAGCCATTCAATACGAAGGTAGTAATGAGTTGCAAAAACGAACGCCTTCAACGGTGAGTTTACGCTTTCGAAGAAGTAACTTAACATCACCATTTAAATATTTACTTGAAAACATTACAGCGTTTCGAAAGGATACTAACAAAGAACCCTTCGTTAACGCAGAGGCCGAGTCAATTGCGTTTAAGTTTACGGCACTAGATGAAGAAGCAATGGAAACGCTGAGACAAATTGAAGATGTGCTAAAAATGGCAAGATGTATTTAAAGCAGGCGCTTTAAGTGAAATGCCTGCTTTATGTATGTCCAATCTCTTCTTGAAGAGATTCTGCTTTTTTTTCTAATTGTTGAAGTACGTTAAAATAAGCAGCTAAATCGGCTTCATCAATTTCCGCTGTTAGCATTTTAAAAAGGTCTTCAATCGGACCTGTTATTTCCTCTTGCAAAGCCATTCCTTTTTCTGTTTGTTGAATATAGTAAGAGCGGCGATCTTCAGGATTTCTAATACGCTGTAAGTGACCGCTTTTTTCTAACAAATCTAAAATTTTTGTGAGTGTAGCTTGATCTTTATCTGCTTTTATCGCTAGCTGCTTTTGAGTAATTCGATCAGATTCTGATACCTTTTTTAATACCGTCCATTGTTCAGGCGTTATGTCGTAGGGTCTTAGAAAACTAGCTACCAGCCTACTCAGGCGCTTTCCAACCTTCGCAGTCGTAAAACCGTACATTTCTTCCATTGATTTCATTTATTTACCTCCAAGTACATACTCAGTCTTTTCATCATATCACATTCTACTCTCTCAGTTACATTCTAACTAAGGTTTTTTAAAATGATAACGCTATCATTTAAGTAGAGTTCGAATTTAGCTAGACTTCTTTAATTGAACAAGGTAATCTAGTGTTAGAATAGTTCAACTTTTTCAATAAATAAAAGAGGTGTCTGAATGAGTACTGGTAAAATGAACATCAAAGCAATTTTCTTCGACTTAGATGATACGTTGTTATGGGATAAAAAAAGCGTTGCGGAAGCGTTCCGTGCAACGTGTGAGTACGCGAGTGAAAAATATGATGTTGATCCTATTGAGTTAGAAGCAGCTGTACGCGAAGCGGCTTCTTCACTTTATGCTACATACGAAACGTACGAGTTTACAAAAATGATTGGTATTAATCCATTTGAAGGGCTATGGGGAGATTTCCATGATGAACATGAGAACTTCCAAAAAATGAAACAAATTGTACCAATCTATCGCAAGAATGCGTGGACGCAAGGATTAAAGTCACTTGGAATTGATGACGAAGCATTTGGTGCAGAGCTTGCAGAGCGATTCCCTAAAGAGCGTCGCCGTAATCCGTTCGTATATGAAGATACGTTTGATGTGTTAAATGAACTACAATCAAACTATAAGCTATTGCTATTAACAAACGGGTCGCCTCAACTTCAGAATATAAAACTAGAGATTACGCCAGAAATTGTTCCTTATTTCGATGAGATTGTCATCTCTGGAGCATTTGGAAGAGGGAAGCCGGATCCGTCGATTTTTGATCATGCTTTATCTTTGTTAAACTTATCAAAAGATGAAGTGATTATGGTTGGTGATAATTTAATGACGGACATTCTTGGCGCTTCTCGAGCTGGGATACGCTCTGTCTGGGTGAATCGTGATGACAAAAAAGCGGATAAAGTTGTACCGTTTCATGAGATTAAGAGGCTGAGTGAATTACATGAGTTTTTAAATCAAGAATAATCGTTTAATCTGTTTTTTCACAGAGCTCTTGGTAGACACATTGTTTACAGCGAGTACTTTGTTTCATCGGAAAAGCGCTTAGTGGCTTTGGTTGATTGTATTCTGAGTGCTCGATATATAGATGCATGTTCATCAGGCTCTCTTTAATAGTATGATGGAATTCATCTATTTCTTTTGCTGTCACATAATAGGTGTGACTCCCTCCTAAATAAAGGTATTCGTTACGAATCTGAATGACATTCAGTGGTACATTATAAGTTTGCTGTATATAAAAAGCGCAAAGGGCAAGTTGTGTCAGATGATCATGTGCTTGCTTTCCTGTCTGCCAATTCACGATAATGTATTCGTTTGTAGTTGGTTTATGGTAGAGAAGGTCAAGTGAAACAAATATTTTGACTGAGTTGAGCTCTACTGAGCAAAACGCTTCTTGAGGGAGAATTTGAATTAAATCAATTGACTGAAGTTCTCTGAATGTTTTACTTCGAAAGAAAGAAGTTACACACCTCTCGATAGACGTTTTTGTTTGTTGAATTTCATAATCTGCTAAATAACCTTTTTGGTAGTATTCGAGCATCATGGTGTACACGTTCGGTTCATGATACCAATCGTCGCCATGATCTCGTGTTTGCAAATAAGCACGACGCAGTTCTTGATCAATGAAATTACGCATTGCAGTCATGTGCTCTTCGATTGATTCTGTGTTTGTGGTAAAGGAATAATTCCGAATAGCTTGCTTGACTGCTTGTCCCACTAATAGCGGCAAAGTAACTATTTTCTTTAAGCGATAGGCTTGTTTTGCAAGTTCAGTAGAAGAAGAAAGCCAACCATGATGGGAAAAATAGTACTGATAAGCATATTTTCTTGGGCACTCTATCATCTGATTATGGCGAGCGAGTGACCAAAAAAAACGAGGAGGGTTCGCTAGAAGCATAAGTATCACGTCCTTATCCTTTTGTAGCATACATATGAAGTTCTCTGAAGTTTAGAACGAAAAATGACGAAAGAATTAAAAAAAGCTTGCTGTTTCGCTTTGACCGTGCTATAGTAAAGAAGCGATGAGCTAATTTGTGTAAGTCGAAGGATATGCTTTTGCTAAACGTATGAATGTGGTCATACGGTCCTCGCCTCAAAACGCATCAAAGACGCCCAATTGGGCGTCTTTTTGTACATTCTTCACATGAGTCATTCGAAGCAAGACAATAGCGTTACTTTTCATATTCCTTTAAAATAAATGCTAGATAGAAAAAAGGGGAGTCAATTGTGATACGTGAAATAGAGATGACTGATGCGCCTCAATTTGTTGAGATGATTAAGCAAGTAGAAACTGAAAGTCAGTATATGCTTTTTGAAGAAAACGAACGAAAGCTAAGTTCAGAGCAACAGGAAAAGCAAATTGAAATGATGAAACAACAGCGAAACTCTACGCTTTTAGTAGCAGAAGTAGAGGGTGAACTGGTTGGTTACTTACAGGCTGTAGGTGGAGTGGTGAACCGAAGTGCCCATATCGCGTATGTGTCGATGGGAATCTTAAAAGACTATCGAGGAATGGGTATTGGTTTGCAGTTGTTTCAACAGCTTGAAGAATGGGCAAAAGAACAGCAAATTCACCGCCTTGAGCTAACAGTTGTAGTTGAAAATGTAATTGCAATTCATTTGTATAAAAAAATCGGGTTTCAAATTGAAGGCACAAAAAAGCATTCGCTGCGAATTAATGGGCAATATGTAGACGAATACATCATGAGTAAATTATTAGATGTTGAATAAGTTTAAACAAAAAGGAGCAGTCTACGCTGCTCCTTTTTGTTTAACTACCTCGGTAGATTTGATATCCCCATGGAGAAACAAGAAGAGGGACATGATAATGCTCAAATGCTTCTGAAAGCCCAATCCTAACCGCTACTTTTGTTAAAAAAGCAGGCGTGCTCGTTTGAACTGATTCTCTTATAAAGTAAGGTTCGATATCAAATAAAAGCTCATACTCGCCTGGGGTGAACGTTTCGTTACTAAAAAAAGGTTGGTCAATTCGTCCGCCTTCGTTTGTAATTGTATCTCCAATCCACAACCGTTCATTATCGTCTTGAAGTTTGTAGAGTGAAACAGCTATCCCTTTAGCTGGTTTTCCATTTGCTAAATCTAAAACATGAGTCGAAAGCGTGGTCATGTTAATTTGACTCCTCAAGTGCGGATGTAACAGCTATTTTGACATCCTCCTGTGTTACCGTGAAGACTTGGAAACCAAACGGTGGCTTTGGTTCAGTATACACTTTGCCATCAGAGTTTGGAATATCTTCAACGACTGCATCCCACGTGTGATTTTGTGACTCAAACGTGACATCTTTTAGTTGAGGGAAGCGTTCGAGCACGCGAATGCCGATTAGATAAATTAAATTTTGAATAGATGGTGTTTCAGTCTCGTTAAACACTGAGCATGCGATGTCTTTTACTTGTTCCGCTGCTACATAAGAAAGAGGGGTATCACCTATTGCGTCTTCTGGTTGAGTGTATGTCCATCCGATATTTAAATAAACAAAAAGTGGGCGATTAGAGTCTTCGGGTAACGTTGTATATTCATCTCGAACAAACCCGACAAATGAATTTCCCTCTACTTTAATTAGCTGTAAATCTTTTAGTTTACTATATTGCTCAGTAATTTGTTGACCTTGGACCGTTCGTTCTATTTTAATACCAGCTTGAGCATATTCATTTCGAGATCTTTTGTAAACAAGCTTGCTTTCAGTTAGCGTATTGCCTACCATACCGTTTGTGGCTTCAAATGGAACTTCGTCTCCAGTTAATTGAACTGTTTCCATTTGAGGATATTTATCTAAAAATGCTTCAGCAACATATTTTAAGAAGCCTTCGATTGTTGAACCATCATAGCTGCCTAAATGACGCTGAATAAAATTTTTCATAGAGTCTGTTGCAACAACAAGACTATTATCACCTTCTATAAACGAAGATAAAAACTGACTTCCTCCTATTGCCACTTTTACATTGACGCCAAATACGATGTTATTTCGGCCACTGAATTCGGATTCTGGAATGACCTTCACACCTTTAAGTGGTTTTAAATACGTACGATAAGCAAATACATCTCCTTTTCCATAATACATTTGGCGATTTGATTGATTCGTCATTGTAACACGCTCCTCAGTTTTTATTTTGTCTACCAATCGAAAATAAGCAATCTTATATACTTCAGCTAACGCTGTTGTAAACTCTGTTTTTTTATCGTTTTGTAGTCGATCAATTAAGCTTTGATAGATTGTGCTTTTCGTTTTTCCTCTTACAGCAACGATAAAAGGGAAACCGAAGCGATTCATATAGGTCTTGTTTGCGTTTGTGAAATGTTCATACTCTTCCGCTGTAAGAGAGGTTAAACCGGCGCCCGTTTGCTCATTTATAGAGTGAGTCGTCATGGCGATTTTAGCTCCTAGATTTGGGTGAGCTTGTAGTAAGTCTAATTTTCTTTGATTAGAAGCTTCATCAATAACTCTGATTGTTCGGTGATGAAATTCTTGGAGAGAACTAAACGGCCGGAGTGGAGCAACTTTTTTTACAATCCAAGAAGAATGTTCATAGATATCTTGAAATAATCCAATAAATGTTTGCTCAGGTAATTCATTTACTTCGTGAATCGTTTGCTTCATCATGTTAGCACCTCATTATTTTGATTCTGAATAATCAGTTTTTTTGAACGTCACGATAGGCCTATTCGTAGTTTCGCTAGAACGAAAGAATATGTTTAGTAAAATAGCAGCAATGCTTCCTGTAATAATACCATCACTTACAATAATCTTGAGTCCAGCTGGGAGCTGGGCGAATAAATCAGGTACGACCGTTACCCCTAATCCAAGTGATAATGAACAGGCAATGATTAATAAATTACTTTGATTAGAAAAATCAACGTTGCTCAGCATTTTAATTCCTGATGAAATAACCATTCCGAATAATACAATCATAGCACCACCGAGTACCGGAGTAGGAACAACTGTTGTTAATTCAGCAATTTTAGGAATAAGACCTAACGTAATCAAAATGACTCCTGCTACCACTACGACATTTCTTGTCTTTACTCTTGAGAGTTGAACAAGTCCAACGTTTTGAGCAAACGTATTGTAAGGAAAAGCGTTAAAAATACCGCCTAGCATAATAGCTAACCCTTCAGCACGATAACCTTTAATAAAATCTTGATCGTTTAAGTCACGCTCGCAGACTTTGCTTAGTGCGAGAAAAACACCCGTAGATTCAATTATGATTACCACACCAACTAGTATCATAGTCAGGATAGGTCCAATTTCAAATGTGGGTGCACCAAAATAAAATGGAGTAGGAATATGTAGCCAGGAGGCTTCTTTTACACTTGATAAATTAACCATGCCCATAAACGCTGCAACAATTGTTCCTACTACAATGCCCAGAAGTACGGACAATGCTCGTAGAAAACCTGTGAAAAAACGATTTAAAAATAAAATGAAAGCGAGAACGCCAAAAGCTAATGCTAAATTTTCTACGGATCCAAACTCTTCACTGCCAACACCACCACCCATGTTTCGAACGGCTGATGGCACAAGTGACAAGCCAATCATCGTCACGACTGTCCCTGTTACAACCGGTGGGAAAAGTTTAACGATTTTACCGAAAAAGTTAGCGAATAAAACGATAAACAGTCCCGCTGCAATAATAGCGCCGTATACTGCGTTAATTCCATACTGCGAGCCAATTGCTATCATTGGTGTAACCGCAACAAACGAGCTTCCGAGTACAACCGGTAATCCGATTCCAAACCAGCGGTTGTTCCAAGCTTGCAATAAGGTAGCAATGCCGCATGTTAGTAAATCAATTGCAACTAAATAGGCGAGTTCATGTGCGCTTAAATGCAAAGCGCGCCCCACGGTTAACGGAACAAGGATAGCTCCAGCATACATCGCAAGTACGTGTTGCAAGCCTAATGAAGTAAGTGCTAATGGATTTTGTGTTTTCTTCATACAAAATCTCCTTTCATTATATCACAATTGATGTTATAAAATGTAACATTAATAGGTGTTGATACCATCTTAATCCGTTTTGAATATTCTGTCATTAGTGAATATAACTAAAAAATATAAGTTTTTTTTCGCTATTTTTCCAAAAAAATAACCCGGTGGTATGTTTTGTGACACATAAAAGAGCATGATAATTTTATGAAAATGAATAAGCTCTCTACTCATACACTATTACAAGACGTTATTAAACTATGGAGGTGCATCATGAAAGAATGGATACAACGCAAATTTCAACAGGTAGCAAATGACGAGAGAACGCTTAAAGCAAAAGAAAAGCTAGCGGATGGGGGAATTACAGTACCTATCTCAGCTGCTATGCTTATGCGCTTGTTTCAGAGACAGTTAAAGAAACAAGATCAAATTCAGAATTTAAGTATCATTTTTCAAGAAAATATCATTGAAGTAAAAGGTAGTGTTCATAAATATTTTTTAAAGATTCCCTTTCAAATAAAGTTGGAACCTTCTTCAGCTAACGGACGTGTGCTTTTATTTCAAATTCATGAAATGAAACCTACCAACCGCGATTTTCTTAAAAAGAGACTATTTGATAAACCTCCAGTAACGACTTATAAAGATGGGCAAATCCACATTGATCTGAACGAAATTGATAAAGTGAAACTGATTCCAATTGGAACGATTAAGCAGTTTTCCATTCAGGATAATAAACTGCGTGTGAAAATCGGAATGTAAGTGTTAAAAAATCTTTTTATAAAAAATTTAGAATTTTTCATCTTTACCTATTGTGACAATCTTCCATCTAGATGTACAATGGAATTTATATAAAGGTAAATAACCCTTAAATTCAAGAAAGCAAGGAGAAGCAACCATGACAAAGTACAATATTGATGTAACATTAACTCAAACAAAAAAAGAAAAACCCAACGCTAGTGAATTGGCGTTCGGTAAAGTATTCACGGACCATATGTTCATTATGGACTACACAGAAGGTCAAGGTTGGCATGATCCGAGAATTATTCCTTATCAGCCTCTTACGTTAGATCCAGCATCGATGATTTTCCATTATGGTCAATCAGTATTTGAAGGCTTAAAAGCATATGTAACAAAAAAAGAGCAGGTATTATTATTTAGACCCGATGAGAATTTCAAACGATTAAACAAATCAAATGATCGTCTATGTATTCCTCACTTAGATGAAGAGTTAGCGTTAGAAGCGCTAAAAACACTAATTCAAGTGGACCGCGATTGGATTCCAAATGCTGAAGGTACGTCTTTATATATTCGTCCATTTATTATTTCAACAGAACCATATTTAGGCGTTTCACCATCTGATCGTTATCAATTTATTATTATTTTATCGCCTGTAGCTTCTTATTATAAAGAAGGCATTGCTCCGGTACGAATCGCGGTTGAAAATGAATTTGTCCGCTCTGTAGCTGGAGGGACAGGTAGTGCGAAAACAGGCGGAAATTATGCGGCAAGCTTAAAAGCGCAGCAGCTGTCTGGTACAAAAGGTTACTCTCAAGTACTTTGGTTAGATGGCGTAGAGCGCAAATATATTGAAGAAGTAGGAAGTATGAATATCTTTTTTAAAGTAGATGGTGAAGTTATTACTCCGTCTATTAACGGTAGTATTCTAGAAGGTATCACCCGCAAATCAGTTATTGAGCTATTGAAGCACTGGGGTATCCCTGTTTCAGAACGCAAGATTTCAATTGCTGAGATTAAGGAAGCCTATGCAGCTGGTAAATTAGAAGAAGCATTTGGAACAGGAACAGCAGCGGTTATTTCTCCAGTAGGTGAGCTATTCTGGCAAAATGAAGGTATGAGTATCAATGGTGGAAAAACTGGAGAAGTTACAAAGAAATTGTATGATACGCTAACAGGCATACAAAGTGGAATGGTTGAAGATCACTTTAATTGGTGTATAGAAGTAAAGTAGGTATAATTCAATAAAAATGTTAGTAAAAACCAAGGAAACAGTTCTTTTTTCCTGGTTTTTACTTTATACTTAAAGTGAACATGTTTCATTAGAAAAGATAAGGGGTTGGTGGGGTGCTATTTTTATCACATGATGAAAAAGTGCGTGTACTAGAAGAGGTTATTCAAAGAAAGTTATGCGAAATAGCTGGAGTGGAAATGAATGCTGGTGAACTTCATCGATTGGTTGGTTATTTATTTGCGTCTCATCTAGTTGAATTTACCCCCTGTGAGTACAAGTTGAGAATTCAGTATGAATCGCAGCTACACGATTTTTACCACCATCTAAAAGAATCTGCACCCACAGAGAGCGTTTAATAGAAGTGGTGTAATCTCCCCCAAAAAAAAAGAAAGTTAGCATGCGTGCTAGCTTTCTTTTTTTGATAGTTATTCATATAATTCCCTCTTTTACGCACATTAACAGTAAAATGTAATTAAAGGAGGCTATATGCGTGACACAAACCGTAATGTTGGGATTGTTTATTGGACCATGGCTGTTATTCTTTTTCTTTGATAGCAATCGCATAAAGCGGTATGTTTTCGCTGGGCTTTTTGGGATTGTTATGCTGACGATTTCTTTGAAATGGCTAAACGCTATGATTGGTGGGAAGTTAACCAAACGCTGTTTTTCTTAGAGGATATGACCCCGTTTGTATTTGGCGTATTTTTTGTGGGTACACTTCTTATTTTTTATTTTACTTATCCCGGCTTTTGGGCGTTTTTTATCTTAAATGCCATCTTTGATTTATTTCAAGCTTATATAATGAGCCCATTTTTCCAACGTTTAGGGATTTATGAAATGCACTCTGTAAATGCATTCCAGCTTTTTTAAATTATGACCGCTGTGGCCATTCTTTTTTATCTTTATCAGAGGTGGCAAGATAGTGCATTTAAAATTGAAATCAAATAATAAAGCGCTCACATAAAATAATTCCATCCATTCATACCGAATAAAAAGGAATTATTTTATCTAAAGAAAAGAATTTTTCAATAAATAGTAAAACGAACAGGAAAGTTTGTGTTAAAATGTCAATGTTGCTTCCTAACGCGTAGAGTTTACGTCAAAGGAACAAGACTTTTATTTACATAGTTAGAAGGAGAGAGAGTTCTATGGAAAAAGTATTTATTTTCGGACATAAAAATCCAGACACAGATACAATCTGCTCGGCAATTGCTTATGCGGATTTAAAAACAAAGCTAGGTGTGAATGCAGAACCTGTACGTTTAGGGGACATTAATGGTGAAACACAATTTGCGTTAGAGAAGTTCAACGCAGAAGTACCACGCTTTGTAGCTGAAGTATCAAAAGAAGTAAATGAAGTTATTTTAGTTGACCACAACGAGCGTCAACAAAGTGCAATAGACATTGACCAAGTACGCGTACTTGAAGTAATTGATCACCACCGCATTGCAAACTTTGAAACAGCAGATCCACTATACTATCGTGCAGAGCCTGTAGGTTGTACAGCAACAATTTTAAACAAAATGTACAAAGAAAATGGTGTTGAAATCGAGCCAAATATTGCTGGGTTAATGTTATCAGCTATTATTTCTGATTCACTATTGTTTAAATCACCAACTTGTACAGACCAAGACGTTGCAGCAGCAAAAGAGCTTGCAGCTATCGCTGGTGTAGATGCAGCAGAATATGGACTAGCAATGTTAAAAGCAGGTGCAGACCTTGGAGACAAAACAGCAGCTGAATTAATTTCACTTGATGCAAAAGAATTTACAATGGGCGCTAGCAAAGTAGAAATTGCTCAAGTAAACGCAGTGGATGTAAATGATGTGATTGAACGTAAAACAGAAATTGAAGAAGTAATTGCAGCAACAATCCAAGCGAAAGAATTAGACTTATTCTTACTTGTTGTAACAGATATCTTAAACAGTGATTCAACTGCTATTGCACTTGGCGCAGAAGTTTCAAAAGTAGAGCAAGCATATGGAGTACCGCTAGTGAACAACATGGCGCTATTAAAAGGCGTTGTATCACGTAAAAAACAAGTTGTTCCAGTATTAACTTCAGTATTTGCATAATCCATAAAAACCTCGAGGTTCTTTGAAACCATCGAGGTTTTTTTATTATTTCAACATAAAAATCTGCTTATTTTGTTATAAGCCTTTACAAAGCACATGCTAATTTGTTAAATTAGTATCTATATTAAAAATTGTTAAATAATTTAAAAGATTTATATTTCTTTAGATCGTTACGAATACGGAGGGAATTATTGTGACAGAATTAAGAAGTAACATGATCAAAAAAGGTTTTGACAGAGCACCTCATAGAAGCTTACTACGTGCTGCTGGAGTAAAAGAAGAAGATTTTAATAAACCGTTTATCGCTGTTGTAAATTCATATATTGATATTGTACCTGGGCATGTACATTTGCAAGAGTTCGGGAAAATTGTAAAAGATGCTATTCGCGAAGCGGGCGGCGTTCCGTTTGAAATGAATACAATCGGCGTAGATGATGGGATTGCAATGGGACATATCGGTATGCGCTACTCACTTCCAAGTCGTGAAATCATTGCCGATTCAGTAGAAACAGTTGTTTCAGCACACTGGTTTGACGGAATGGTTTGTATTCCAAACTGTGATAAAATTACGCCAGGAATGCTAATGGCTTCCTTACGCTTAAATATCCCATCTATTTTTGTAAGCGGCGGACCGATGAAAGCCGGACAAACAAGCGATGGTCGACGCATTTCATTATCTTCAGTATTTGAAGGCGTAGGTGCTTACCAAGCAGGGAAAATTGATGGCAAAGGACTTCAAGAATTAGAACAGTTTGGTTGTCCGACATGTGGTTCATGTTCTGGGATGTTCACGGCTAACTCAATGAACTGTTTAGCTGAAGCATTAGGCTTAGCGCTACCTGGAAATGGTACAATCTTGGCTGTTGCACCTGAACGTAAAGAGTTTGTGAAAAAATCAGCGAAGCAGTTAATGGAATTAATTAAGCTAGATTTAAAACCACGTGATATCGTAACAGAAAAAGCAATTGACAATGCGTTTGCGCTTGATATGGCTCTAGGTGGTTCAACAAACACTGTTTTACATACGCTAGCGCTTGCGAACGAAGCAGAAATCGACTATCCGCTTGAACGCATTAATGAAGTAGCAGCACGCGTACCACATTTATCTAAGCTTGCACCAGCATCTGATGTCTTTATTGAAGATTTACACGAAGCAGGCGGCGTATCTGCTGCACTTAATGAGCTTGCGAAAAAGCCAGGTGCACTTCATTTAGATACAATGACCGTTACAGGTAAAACATTAGGTGAAAACATTGCGGGGTGTGAAGTACAAGACTACAATGTTATTCATCCAATCGATAAGCCGTTTACAGAAAAAGGTGGACTAGCTGTCTTATTTGGTAACTTGGCTCCAGATGGTGCTATCATTAAAACTGGTGGTGTTCAAGACGGTATAACACGTCATGAAGGCCCAGCTGTAGTATTCGATTCTCAAGACGAAGCCCTTCACGGCATTGCAAACGGCAAAGTCAAAGCCGGAGACGTAGTTATCATTCGTTATGAAGGACCTAAAGGAGGACCAGGAATGCCTGAAATGTTAGCTCCTACTTCTCAAATTATGGGAATGGGATTAGGGGCAAAAGTAGCCTTACTAACAGACGGAAGATTCTCTGGAGCATCACGTGGCTTATCAATTGGCCATGCTTCACCAGAAGCTGCTGAAGGTGGACCACTTGCATTTGTTGAAAATGGAGATCATATCGTAATTGATATTGAAGAGCGCCGCATGGACGTAGAAGTGGCACCTGAAGTTTGGGAAGCTCGTAAAGCTAATTGGAAAGGCTTTGAACCAAAAGTGAAAAAAGGGTATCTTGCTCGTTACTCTAAACTTGTTACATCGGCAAGCACAGGCGGAATCATGAAAATCTAAAACAAACAAAAGCCCTCTAGCTCATTTACTAGATAAAATGAATAAGCTAGAGGGCTTTTTCATGTAACATTCCTTGTCATTAATCATTTAACACTTGTAGTTCTTTTTGATAGCTTAAATAAGTTTGGACTTTGTGAATAGCAGAAGAGTAATCTTTAATTAGATAATGAATCGAGGTAATAACACTATCAGGATACGCGTCAAGGTTTTGGAGTAATAATAAACGTTGATATCTTATTAATTGTTTTTCAAAATAATGCAGTACTTGTTCAGGGGTTTTGACAACTAGTAATTTCATGTATTCGTGAACCTGCTTTTCAAGAAAAAAATAGCGGTCTACCAAAAACATAACCTTCATCTTATCAGCCTCCTTTAAATTATAAGTCAGTATGTCATACGCTGAAGATTTTACATGATAGACGATTTTCAATCACAACCTTTTATCTTCCAGCTGAGGAAAAAGGAACGATTGTTAAATAGCAAAAAGAAATCCTCGGTTGAAGGATTTCTCTTCGCAAACAACCTATTACTACGCACTCATATTCGAAATAGAGGACTGCTGATATTTCGCAATCTTACATTTTATATATGTAGGTGTTTCACCAAATAAATTTGCCACAAACAAAACCGCACCGTAACGAGTTTTTGCATTTGAGATTTCACGATTCACAAGATATTCGTACACGGCCGCTTCCAGATTGTCTATAAATAAAAGAACATGACGCTTTTCGAAGAGAAGTTGATACATTTCAATAATAAGCTCTGATCGCTTTGAGAATTTTTCTTCTAATTGCGTTAAGCGATATGTTGTCAGAGGCACTTCGCATTGGATAATGTATTTTAATTCTTCTAAAAACAATTTATTCATGACGGTCACATCCCTATCCTTTTAATAAATTCATTTTAGCACTAACAATCTATTTTTGGAAGCGTTTTCAATAATATTTTTTTATGAAATAAATCATCAATTTCTGACATTTTTTTGCGATTTCTTGTATTAATTGTAGTATAGTTTGAATGAAAATCGAACGCTAGCGAATTGTTAAAGAATCTAACAAACTATTTTTATATTTTTCAAAAAACGAACGATAGTTGGAATGAACTACTATTACTTTATGATAAAATAGCTATATAACTAAGTTAGGTGATTAAGATGACAAAAAAACAATTGAATGAACTAAAGATATTAAAGGATATTGCAGAAATCCTAAATGAAAGTACAGACGTAAAGCAAATGCTTCAAGATACCCTGGTTCAATTGCTTAAAGCAACTCAATTACATACGGGGTGGATTTTTTTAATTGACGAGTGTGGAGATTATGAACTCATGGCTGCTCATAATCTACCGGACGCGTTAACGAATCATCAAATTCAACCTATGCGTAACGGCAGCTGTTGGTGTGTTAGCCGCTATTGTAATGGTAAATTAACAAAAGCGACAAATACAATGGAATGCAAAAGGCTGGATGAAGCTACAGTTCACGATTGGGGAGAAACAAATAACATCACTCATCACGCAACCGTTCCTCTTTATTCAGGAAAAGAACAGTTTGGCATATTGAACGTTGCGGCACCAGGAAAACAGTATTTTGATCAACAAGAGCTTGATATATTAGGTGCTGTTGCGCTCCAAATTGGAACGGCTATTAAACGGTTAGACTTAACAAAAAAAGAACAAGAAATGCGACTAAGAGATGAAAGAAATCGCTTAGCACAAGACCTTCACGATTCTGTTAATCAGCTTTTATTCTCAATTCAGCTCACGGCTAAAGCAGGAACAAAAACTGGTCATGAGGCGTCCAGGGATATGTTTGAAATAATTCAACAAACGGCTAGTCAAGCGCAAGCTGAGATGAAAGCGCTGATTTTACAGCTTCGTCCAGATGGATTACAGCAAGGGCTTGTTTGTGCATTAACAAGCTATGGTGAAATGATTGGTTTAAACGTAAACGCAATTCGAGAAGGAACGGCTTTTCTACCAGCTTCTGTGGAAGAAATGCTGTTTAGAGCTGGGCAGGAGGCCTTGAATAACTGCCGAAAGCATGCCGATGTACACGATGTAAATCTTTTTCTATCAATCCAAAAAGAAAAGGTTACTATGACAGTTAGCGACAAAGGAATGGGTTTTTGCTATGAAGAGTATGAGTCGGCAATGCTTCCTACAATTGGTTTAAGAGCAATGAAGCAACGAGTCGAAAAGCAATCCGGTACATTCCATGTAACTAGTAAACTAGGAGAAGGAACAACGATCCAAATTGTTGTTCCGTTTTAAGGAGAGAGAAAGATGAGCATACGTATTTTAATTGCAGATGACCACCATGTTGTTCGCAAAGGGTTAGCGTTATTTTTACAAACCCAGCCCGATATAGAAATTGTGGGCGAAGCGTCAAACGGCCAGGAAGCCGTTCGAAAAGTGAAAGAACTACAGCCTGACCTTGTCGTGATGGATTTATCAATGCCAGAGCTTGATGGCATTCAGGCTACTAAACAAATTAAGCAAGAGCAGCCAAATGTGAAAGTACTGATTCTAACGAGCTTTTCAGATCAAGATCACGTAATACCGGCATTAGAAGCAGGGGCGGAAAGTTACCAGTTAAAAGAAAGTGACCCTGATGAGCTGATAGTGGGAATTCGAAATGTAATAAACGGTCAATACCAGTTAAGTCCCAAGATAACAGCTCATTTATTAAATAAATTAACCCAACCTGTTAAAAAAGAGCCTTTATTGTTAGATTTATTAACAAAGCGAGAGCGTGAAGTGTTAAAAGAAATTTCTTCAGGGAAAAGTAATAAAGAAATTGCAGCTGCTTTACATATAACAGAAAAGACGGTTAAAACGCATGTCTCAAACATTCTATCAAAGCTTCAGGTTCAAGATCGCACCCAAGCTGCTCTATATGCTGTAGAGCATCATGTTTAAAAATGTGCTCGGTAGTACCGAATGGATGTACATGATATAATAGAGAGATTAAACAAATCATGCTCAAGATTACTTGAGCATGATTTGTTTAATGAGGAAAAAATTTAGCGATAGGAAGATTTAAAAAGATGCGAATGTTAAATGAAGCGTATTTAAAAGATGCATATTCAAGTCGAACCTACTATAGAGGTCATACATATTATCAACAACAGCGAGTAACAGACTTAGAATACAATGAACAAACGAAAACATGGATAGGGTTTGTTGAAGGAACGGAATCATATACGGTTATGATTCAAATGAAAGAACAAGGTTACGCTTCTTCTTGTGAATGCCTAGCTTATCATGAGTTTGGTGAATGTAAGCATGAGGTAGCGGTTCTTTTAGCCATTTGTGAACAACAAGCAACAAAAACTGACGTTGCATCAACATCTCGCCGGAAAAGCTATGAACACCAGCGCGTCAATTCTTTTATTCAATCCTTCGCAGATTTTCATCAATCAGTTATTGAAAGTGATAGCAGGGATGAGAAAGAACAATTATCGGTTGAATATATTTGTAAGTCGTATTCAGAACGCTTTTCTAGAGACGGAGAGCTCTACTTAACAATTGAGGTAAAGGTAGGGGTTGAGCGTACCTATGTTGTGAAGAATTTACAGTCTTTTTTAGATGATGTAGCTGAGGATGAACCGCATGAATTCACCAAGCGGTTTTCATATGATCCGGTTGTACATTATTTTGCGAAAGAAGATGAAGTCGTTCTTAACCTTTTACAGCAAATTGTCGAAAGCGAACGCTTTTATAAACAAACCTATGCTTCTCCGAGGCGAACCGTTACTAACAAAGATCTTGTTATCCCGACGTCTGTAGCAAAATCACTCTTACACGCACTTCAAGGAAGAGACTGGACTTTTGTTCATGAAGATGAGACGTATAGAGATGTGTTACTGAAAAAAGAAGGCCTTCCATTTTCTTTTTTTATTGATGAAAATCAAGCCAAAGAGTTTCAAATTAATTTTCGGGACCTAGATGAAGCTTCTTTTTTTAATCGTTATCATTGGATTTTTGCGAGTGGTCATTTTTATGAGCTCACGAAGAAGCAGCGGAAGCTTGTAGAAGGATTACTGGAAAACATGCCGGTTCAGCCGGTTCTATCAGTTGATGATGAACAGATGGGAACGTTTTTATCACAAGTAGTACCTGGCCTACGCAAAGTAGGAGAAGTGAAAATTTCACAAGCAGTAGAAAATCAAGTTATGTCTCCGCCATTACAGGCAAAGCTGTGGGTAGAGAAAGAAAGCGAACAGCTTCTTGTGACGCTTGAATATCACTACGGTGATTTTATGATTAATCCCTTTCACAATACCGATGAAAAACCTAAGTTTATTCTGGTACGAGATATGGAAAAAGAAGCAATTATTATGGATATTATTGAACATGCACCCATTAATATTTATAAAAACCAGCTTTACCTTCAGCAAGATGAAGAAGCGTTGTTTGAATTCTTATTTCGTATTCTTCCTCAACTTGAAGAACTTGTAGACATCCGTATAAGTGAAGAAGCAAAGCAAGAAACCCTCTATGATGCTTCAAATTTGATCACAAGCATTGATTTAGAACAGCAAAACAATCTATTAGAAATCAACTTTGACTTGGCTGGAATTGATGAAAAAACGGTGCAAGAAGTTCTTAGGTCTGTCCTTGAAAAGAAAAAATATTATCGTTTAAACAATGGAGCATTTCTTTCTCTTGAGCAAGATGGATTTCAGAGGATTCAGGACTTGTTTACAGAGCTAAATGTGAAAAAAGAAGAGTTAGAAGAGAATCGCCTTCACGTTCCGCTATATAAAGGAATGCAAGTTGAAGAAATTCTTGGTCAATCACAGGAGGCTAAAGGTCGATTAAGCGAAGCGTTTCAAACGCTTGTTAAACGTATCGGAGCACCTGATCAAAGTAATTGGCGTATACCTTCGGGGCTGCATGCAGAGCTTCGAGACTATCAGTATACGGGATTTCGGTGGTTTAAATCTTTATCAACCTATTCATTAGGCGGTATACTGGCTGATGATATGGGGCTTGGAAAGACGCTTCAAACCATTGCTTATTTACTTTCAGAAAAAGAACAAGACGCTGTATTGCATCCATCTTTAATTGTTGTACCAGCTTCTTTAGTTTACAACTGGAAGAATGAATTTGAGAAATTCGCGCCTTCTTTAAAGGTGCACACGATTGCTGGAACTCCAAAAGAGAGAAGCGATTTGCTTCAAGAGAACGCAGATGTTTTTATTACGTCTTACCCAACGCTTAGACAGGATATGTCGTTATATAAAGAAAGAGAGTTTCATGCTCTAATTTTAGATGAAGCTCAAACGATTAAAAACTATGCTACGAAAGCGGCAGCAGCGGTACGGGCAATATCTGCTCCAAAGCGATTTGCATTAAGCGGTACACCGATAGAGAACTCACTTGAAGAGCTATGGTCTATTTTTCAAACGATATTACCTGGATTGTTACCAAGTCAGCAAGGGTTTAAAAAGATGACCTCAGAGCGGATTAGCAAATTAGTGCGCCCGTTTATTCTCCGTCGCGTGAAAAAGGACGTTCTAAAAGAACTTCCTGATAAAATTGAAACAACGCAGCGCTCAGAGCTGTCAAAAGAACAAAAAGAGCTGTACGTTGGATATTTAGAGCAATTAAAAAGCTCGTTAACTACAGAAGATTTTCAGCGAAACCGTATGAAGATTTTAGCTGGCTTAACGCGTTTACGTCAAATTTGCTGTCATCCAGCTCTCTTTATTGAAAACTACGAAGCTGAGTCCAGCAAGTTGGAACAGCTACTTGAAACCGTTCATCAAGCATTAGCTAACGGAAAGCGGATGCTAATTTTTTCACAGTTCACGAGCATGCTTCATATCATTAGAGAAAAGCTTGCAGAACAGAACATTTCCTTTTTCTATTTGGATGGCCAAACAGATGGAAAAGACCGAGTAGAGATGGCCAACCGTTTTAATAAAGGCGAGCATGATATTTTTCTAATCTCGTTAAAAGCTGGTGGGACAGGGCTGAATTTAACGGGTGCAGATACCGTAATTCTATATGATTTATGGTGGAACCCAGCGGTTGAAGAACAGGCTGCCGGACGAGCCCATCGCCTTGGTCAAAAGAATGTTGTACAAGTAATTCGCTTAATTGCGCAAGGAACGATTGAAGAAAAAATCTATGAGATGCAGCAGAAGAAAAGAGAGTTGATTAGCCAGGTAATTCAACCGGGTGAAACGATGCTAACAAGTCTATCGGAAGAGGAACTGCGAGAACTTTTAGAGATGTAGCTCACATGAAAGGAAGATAAAATGAAACGCTTTGCTTTTGTATCAGATTTTGATGGTACCATTTCACAAAAGGATTTTTATTGGATTGTGATTGAAAAACATTTTCCTGAAGGTAGAAAGCTATATAAAGAATGGAAGTCAGGTAAGCTGAAGGACATTGACTTTTTGTCAACTGTCTTCAGCTCAATTAACCAAACAGAGGACATCATTTTACAAGACATTGATGGAATTGAAATTGATCCTGGAGTTCCTGCTTTTATTCAAGAAGTACAAAAAAGAGGAGGAGATTTTTATGTTTTAAGCGCAGGTTCAGATTACTATATTCGACCTCTTCTGAAGAAGCATGGTGTAGAGAATGTGGAAGTACTTTCAAATACCGGTGTGTTCCATGAAAAAAATGTTCACTTGCAAATTGATCCTAAGCACTGGAGCTATTCTGAGCGTTACGGAATTGATAAATCGTTAGTTATTCAGGATTTCAAGAAAAAATATGAGCAGGTCTATTTTGCCGGTGATAGTGAACCAGACTCACACCCAGCGGCTTGCGCAGACATCACGTTTGCAAAAGCTGCTCTTCAAGATTTGTTAGATGAAAAGAACGTTCCGCACGTAAAAGTAGCGTCCTTTCAAGAAATTACATCTTATTTTAATCAACAACATTTGTGGAACTAAGCATATATACGAAAGGAAAGTTAACAGCATGATTACATTTGAAACAGTCGTAGCAGATACACATTATACGGTTTTTACCAATGTAAACACCTGCGTGCGAAATTCCGCTGCGGTATGTATCTTCAAAAAAGACAACGTCTCCGACTTGTAGGTCTTCTTTTTTAACGTATGTACCAAAGTTCCACTGTTGATCCGTAGAACGTGGGAGCGCTACGTTATATGCTTCTTTGAATACATATTGAATAAAGCCCGAACAATCAAAACCAACTTCTGGACGTTCTTCTCCAAATTGATACGAAACGCCTAGCTGCTCTCGACTCTCCGAGACAATTTTATAGTCTGGAAATGAAAAGGTAGAGGCACTGAGTCTTTTCGCTTTGATAAAATGTTCATTCCAAAATGAACTATCTTTGAAACTTTCTTTAACCACTTCACCTTTTGAAGTAGAAGGGAAAATCATCTCTCCATCTCCAATATAGATTGCAGCGCTTGTAATGGTAGATGAGCTTGTAGAGAAGAATAACAGATCTCCGGTTGTTAAATCACTTTTATTCACTTCTGTTCCTAACTCACCTTGCCCTTCTAACGTGCGCGGCATATCTACATTTAAAGCCGTTTCTACTACATAGTAAATGAACCCTGAGCTATCGAATCCTTCTGATTTTGTTTCACCACCGCTTACATAGTCGATTCCTGATAATTCAGCAGCCGTCTTCACCACTTTAGTAGTATCCATTTCCGCTGCTTTGAACTCAGTAGGGGTGGTCCAAAGTAAGCTGATACCTACAATAGATGCAGCAATTAGTTGATGCTTTTTCATTTTCTTCCTCCTATCCATTTGTAAAAAAGACTACCTTTTGAATTATGACTTAGAAAACCTTGGATTTCGAGATTCTTTTTTCCTGCAGTGAAATACCTATCTAGAAACCTTTCAATTAATAGAATTGACCTAATATGTTAAATGTTCTGACAACTACCTTGTGTATCAGACATTTAAATGATAAAATCAATTTAACCGAAAAACGGAATTTAAGTTCCGTTTTTCGGTACAACAAGATAGATAAGGGGATGAAGAAATGAAACGAATTGACGTGAACTGTGATTTAGGTGAAAGTTATGGCGTTTATAAGATTGGAAATGATAGAGAGATTTTAAAGTTTGTTTCTTCGGCTAATATCGCGTGTGGCTTTCATGCTGGAGATCCAACCGTCATGCGAGAAACCGTAAAACTCGCCTTGCATCATGATGTAGCTATTGGCGCTCATCCTGGTTTGCAGGATTTACGCGGGTTTGGACGTCGGAATATTCAAATTAGTCCTAGTGAAGCGTATGATTTAGTCGTATATCAAATTGGTGCACTCTACGGATTTGTAAAGGCGGAAGGAGGTACTATGCAGCATGTAAAGCCACACGGTGCTCTCTATAATATGGCGGCGAAAGATGCTGCATTATCAAAAGCAATTGCTGAAGCCGTATATGCAGTAAATCCAGAACTTATTTTATTCGGCTTATCTGGAAGTGAACTCATAAAAGCAGGAAAAGAAATAGGGCTTCAAACAGCAAATGAAGTATTTGCTGATCGTACATATCAAGAAGATGGTTCTTTAACTCTTCGAACAATGAAAGGTGCTTTAATCGAAGAAGATGAAGTAGCAATTAATCAAGTTATTGGAATGATTGAGCGAAAAGAAGTACAGTCTCAACAAGGAACAACAGTGCCGATTCAAGCAGATACAGTTTGCATTCATGGAGACGGAACACATGCCTTGCAGTTTGCTCATGCACTTAACACAGCCTTTAAGCAAGCAGATATTACACGCGTCGCCGTATCATGCCGCTAATCGAGAGGAGAATTAATTATGGAGCCGATAAAACAATCAAAAAAACAGCAACTGTCGCCAGTACCTAAGCTTAACTGGACGCTCATGATGGGGGCGGCCTTCTTAATGGCCACGTCTGCTATTGGTCCTGGGTTTCTAACTCAAACTACTGTTTTTACTCAAACGTTAGCAGCTAGTTTTGGATTTGTTATTTTAGTATCAATTATTTTAGATATCTTTGCACAAACCAACGTTTGGCGAATTATCGCTGTATCCGAAAAAAGAGGACAAGATATTGCGAACATGGTGTTGCCAGGCCTCGGTTATGTCATCGCTGGGCTAATTGTTATGGGTGGCCTTGCTTTTAACGTAGGAAACATTGCAGGAGCTGGATTAGGATTAAATGCCTTGTTTGGTATCGCACCTGAATACGGTGCAATTGTAAGTGCAATCATTGCAGTGGCAATCTTTTTAATTAAAGAAGCTGGAAAGGCCATGGATCGTTTCACACAGTACGCAGGCTTTGTCATGATTGGTTTAATGTTTTTTGTAGCGTTTAAAACGGCACCTCCTGTTGGAGAAGCTGTAGTAAAAACAGTAATGCCGGATACGATTGATATTGTTGCTATTGTCACGTTAGTGGGTGGAACGGTAGGTGGCTATATTACGTTTGCTGGAGGTCACCGACTATTAGATGCAGGAATAAAAGGTGTTGATGCACTACCACAAGTGACAAAGAGTTCTGTTGTAGGAATTTTAATCACGTCTGTTATGCGTATTGCGCTCTTTTTAGCAGTTCTTGGCGTTGTATCACAAGGGCTTCAAATAGATGCAAGCAATCCACCCGCTTCAGTCTTTCAGCTAGCGGCAGGAAATATTGGCTATAAAATTTTCGGAGTTGTTATGTGGTCAGCTGCAATTACGTCTGTTATTGGAGCTGCTTACACATCCGTATCGTTCATTCGTACATTTAGCAAACGCTTAGAGCAGCATCATAAATGGGTAATTATCAGCTTCATTATTGTGTCAACACTATGTTTTGTAGTCATTGGAAAGCCAGTTAAAGTATTGCTGTTAGTTGGTGCAATAAATGGATTGATTTTACCAATTGCTCTTGGAACGCTCTTAGTTGCTGCTTACCGAAAAGATATTGTAGGAGATTATAAACATCCTCTTTGGTTAACGATCTCGGGTAGCCTTGTGGTTATCGTGATGGCGTTAATGGGGGGATATACATTAATTGATCAACTGCCTTTATTATTTAAATAACTGAGCTGGAGGTGGATTATTTTATTCACCTCCGTATCGTTAAAAGGAGACCAAATATGAGTTACGCAACTGAAACACCTGAAAAAATTCGTAAGCTTATTCGTGAAATGAAAATTACTGGACCAACAGCAGGGATGGCGAATGGATACGCCCAAGCAAATCTAGCAATCTTAAAACAAGAACATGCGTATGACTTTTTACTATTTTGTCAGCGTAACCCAAAGTCGTGTCCATTATTAGACGTAACAGAGGTTGGATCACCGTATTTAACCGTTGCAAAAGGAGCAGATATTCGTACAGATTTACCTAAGTACCGCGTATATCGAGAAGGTGTATTAACGGAAGAAATAGCGGATATTACATCGCTTTGGGAAGAAGATATGGTAGGTTTCTTGATTGGTTGCAGCTTTACGTTTGAAGACGCTTTGTTAAATAATGGTATACCTATCCGACACATTGAGGAGAAATGTAATGTCCCGATGTACAAAACCAATATTGAATGTAAATCAGCTGGCTTATTTAAAGGCGTAACGGTTGTAAGTATGCGTCCTATGCCTTCTCGAGACGTACCTCGCGCGGTGCAGGTTACCTCGCGCTTTCCTTCCGTTCATGGAAGTCCTCTTCATATTGGTAGTCCAAAAGAAATCGGTATCCAACAAATTGATCATCCTGATTTTGGTGATGCAGTGACCATTCACGAAGGTGAAGTGCCTGTTTTTTGGGCCTGTGGAGTTACTCCACAAGCTGTTGCGATGGAGGTTAAACCGTCTATTATGATTACGCATGCTCCAGGGCACATGCTCATTACCGATATACGTGATGATGAACTTGGAATTTTATAAACGAGGTGAAAGACATGATTAAAGCAGTAGATAACAAGAAAACAATTGCAGAGCTGACCCCACTTGGAGATTCGGCTGTGGTTGTAACATTTGGTTCAGAAATGAGCATTAGTACTCATAAACAAATCATGGCGCTTATGAATATGCTTGAAGATACACCGTTTGAAGGGTTTGTCGAGAGTGTCCCTGCATTTACAAACCTAACGATTTTTTACGACCCGCTTATTGTCTATCAAACATATCAAGGCAAAGATTCATCTTTAATATCTCCTTTTAAAATTGTTTCAGCTCTAGTAGAGAAAAAGCTTGCTAGTTTAACGCACCATAAAAATCAACCATCTCATACTGTAGAAATTCCGGTTTGCTACGGTGGCGAATATGGACCCGATTTACAAGATGTAGCGAAGATCAATGGCTTGACGCCTGATGAAGTTATATCCATCCACTCAAGTGGTGAATACCTCGTATATATGGTTGGATTTGCGCCTGGATTTCCATTCTTAGGCGGTATGTCAGAGAAAATCAAGGCACCGAGAAGGTCGTCTCCTCGCGCCAGCATTCCAAAAGGGTCTGTTGGGATTGCTGGAATGCAAACAGGCGTTTATCCAATCTCTACGCCTGGAGGATGGCAGCTGATTGGTCAAACGCCAAAGCCTTTATTTTTACCAGAGCAAAATCCCCCTAGCTTACTTGAAGCAGGTAATATCGTCAAATTCATCCCTATTACAGAGCATGAATTTTTAAAATTTACAAAGGAGAGATAAGCATGAGCATAAAGGTCTTAAAGCCAGGTTTACTAACGACTATACAAGACTTAGGACGAACTGGCTTCCAAAAACACGGTGTCTTAGTGAGCGGAGCTATGGATACGTATTCTTTGCGCGTAGCAAATCTATTAGTTGCGAACGATGAAAAAGAGGCTTGCTTAGAAATGACTTTAATGGGTCCAACAATTGAATTTGAAAAAGATTGTGTAATCGCTATCACTGGAGGTGATTTAGCACCGAGCATTAACAATGAACCCGTTCATATGTGGAAACCAATCTACGTGTCAAAAGGAAGTACCCTTCAATTTGGACCATGTAAAAAAGGGTGTCGAGCTTATTTGGCAGTAAAGGGTGGTTTTTTACTATCTCCTGTTATGAATAGTAAAAGTACCTATTTACGCGGCGAGTTAGGTGGTTTCAAAGGGCGCGCTTTACAAGCAAACGATGTAATTAAATTCACGGGTTCTCAACAGCAGCATGTAGAAGTGGCAAGTCATGTACATATGCCAAACTGGTATGTGAATTTTCACGAGCGCTTATCGTTTGAAAAAAAGCCGATTATCCGTGTAATAAAAGGCAGTCAATTTGAATTGTTTACTAAAGAAAGTGAACAAGCCTTTAGTGAACAAGCCTTTAAAGTTAGTACTCAATCAGATCGCATGGGTTATCGAATTGCTGGTCCTGAAATGGTACTTACTGAAAAAGTAGAGTTGCTATCAGAAGCCGTAACGAATGGATCTATTCAAGTACCGCCAGACGGAAATCCAATCATTCTATTAGCAGATCGACAAACCACGGGTGGCTATCCAAAAATGGCTCAGGTCATCACGGCTGACTTACCAGTTCTAGCTCAGGTGAAGCCTGGAGAAAGCATTTATTTTCAATATATTACCCTAGAAGAAGCTGAACAAATTTATTTAGAAAACGAAAAAACTATGAAGCAGTTAGCGTGTTCAATTGCACTTTATCAAAAAGAAGCTTAAAAAACGAAAGGGGAGAAAAGGATGATTAATACTGCAGAATTAAAAGAGGTTATAGCTTTAATGAATGAAGGTGGCATTCAAAAGCTACATGTGGAACACGATGGAACAGTGATTGTTCTTGATAAAACACTAACGGAAGAAGCAACAAAAGTGTTAACGCCTAGTAAAAACAATGAGGTAGAACTCACACCTCCATTAAAAAATGAGGAGCCATCAAAAGCGGTCTGCGAAGTACGTTCTCCTATGGTCGGAACCTTCTACTCCTCTCCTGAACAAGGAGCTTCACCTTTTGTATCGGAAGGTGATAGAGTTCGTGCTAATGATATCGTCTGTATTGTAGAAGCAATGAAGCTTTTTAATGAGGTAGAAGCGGGAATTGAAGGAGAAATTATAGAGGTTCTTGTGGAAGACGGCGATATTGTTGAATACGACCAGCCTCTATTTTTAATCAAACAATAAGCGCTAATAAGGAGTGAGACGATGTTTAAAAAAGTGTTGATTGCTAACAGAGGAGAAATTGCTGTTCGTGTGATTCGTGCATGTAAGGAACTTGGCATCAAAACCGTAGCTGTGTATTCTACTGGAGACCGCGATGCACTTCATGTACAGATGGCTGATGAAGCATACTGCATCGGTGGGAAAAGTCCTAAAGATAGCTACTTAAATAGTAAAAGCATCATCAGCGCAGCGGACGTGTCACATGCAGATGCGATTCATCCTGGGTATGGTTTTTTATCTGAAAGTGCACAGTTTGCAGATGCTTGTCTAGAGTATGGGATAACGTTTATTGGTCCTTCATCTCAGGCTATCTTAGATATGGGAGCTAAAGCAAAAGCTCGTGATACCATGAAGCGAGCAAACGTACCAATTGTACCAGGAAGCGACGGTTTAATTAAAAGTAGTACAGAAGCTACTGCGATTGCAAAAGAAATTGGCTACCCTGTCATTGTAAAGGCATCCGCTGGTGGAGGCGGTAAAGGAATGCGCACGGCTTTTAATGAAGAAGAGCTTCACAAAGCAGTTCGTCAAGCTCAGCAAGAAGCGGAAAAAGCGTTTGGAGACAAAGGCGTGTACTTGGAAAAGTTTATTGAAGACCCGCGTCATGTTGAAATTCAAATTTTAGCGGACAAGCATGGACACGTTGTTCACTTAGGAGAACGAGACTGCTCCATCCAAAGGCGTCATCAAAAGCTTATCGAAGAGTCACCGTCACCAGCGCTTAGCGAAAAGCTCCGGGATGAGATGGGAGATGCTGCTGTGAAAGCTGCAAAAGCAGTGAACTACTATGGTGTAGGTACGGTTGAATTTTTACTGGATAAATACGGTGCGTTTTATTTTATGGAAATGAATACGCGTATTCAAGTTGAGCACCCAGTAACAGAGTTAGTAACAGGGGTAGATTTGATTAAAGAGCAAGTTTTAGCAGCAGCAGGTTATCCGCTATCCTTCACGCAAGAAGACACTACTTTTTCTGGATGCGCAATTGAGTGTCGCATAAATGCGGAAGATCCTTGGCGTGATTTTATGCCTTCACCGGGAACAGTAACAGAGTACATTCCACCTGGAGGGTTTGGGGTACGCATAGATAGCGCAGTATATGCAGGCTATACAATTCCACCTTTTTATGATTCGATGATTGCTAAAGTGATTGTTTACGGAAAAAATCGTACGGAAGCTATTCAGCGCATGAAGCGTGCACTCAGCGAATTTTATATTAAAGGAGTGCACACAACCATACCGTTTCACTTATCCCTTCTAGAACATGAGAAATTTTTAGAAGGAGATTTTACAACGAAGTTTTTAGAAATATATGAGATTCAGCCAGAGCAGGTAGCAACAACTTTATAAGTAATAACAGAAGGCGCCTTTATACAGGGTGCTTTCTTTATTTTTATGTCTAATTAAAGGCGAAAAAACATCCTAAAATAAGGTACTTTCCGCTAGTTTGTTGTATAATAAAACAAAGATTGTGAAAATATGTTCAAATTAAAGGAGAGCGTGAGTATGCAGGATAAAAATAAAACGGTTGTGAAATCGATGAGCATTCTAACGCTGTTCATTGATCACCCTCGCCTTACATTCAATGAGTTAATGAATAAGACAAATATCCCTAAAACATCGCTGCACCGAATGCTTGGATCCTTAGAAGAAATGGGTTTTTTAACGAAAGATCCATATGGCCACTATGAGCTTGGGCTTCTTTTTTTGCAGTTTGGTCAGCTTGTAGCCGATCGACTAGATGTTAGAGGGCTTGCGCTGCCGATTATGCAAGCGCTTCGCGATGAAGTAGAAGAAGCCGTTAATCTGATCGTTCGCGATGGAGATGAAGCGATGTATATTGAAAAGATTGAAGCCGTGCACCCCGTACGTCTTTATACATCGATTGGACGAAAATCGCCGCTTTATGCTGGTGCTTGTTCTCGCATTATTTTATCTTTTTTATCATCTGAAGAGCAGCAGCGCTATTTAGAGGTAACCGATTTAAAACCAATAGGCATAGGCACAATTACCGACAAAGAAAAGTTAAATGAAGAGCTTCATAAAGCACGTGTAAACGGCTATACAATTAGCCATTCTGAGCTTGAAGATTATACAACAGCTGTTTCAGCTCCAATCTTTAACCATAAAGGAGAAATTGTAGCGGGAATTAGCGTTGCAGGAATTGATGCACATTTTCATGAAGAAAGAATGCCATTTTTAATTAAAAAAGTAACAACGGCAGCAGCGGAGATTTCAGTGAAATTAGGATATATTCCTCAACACACATCTCCATTTGCGCAGTAATTTACATAAACGGAGGAGTTTACAATGAGACGATTAGAAGGAAAACGAGTCGCCCTTGCTGGTCAGCGAAAAGTAGAGGACATTAAAAAAATCGTAGAAAACTTAGGTGGGACGGCTCTTATTCGACCGGCACAAGGAACAATTTTTTTAGATGACACTCATCTTGAAGAAGACGTAAAAGATCTTGTTCAAGGTACGTACGACTGGTTTATTTTCACTACGGGTATTGGTACAGAAATCTTATACAATACCGCTGATAAAATGGGGCTAGCTTCTGAATTCCTAGCGGCATTAAAGAGCGCTAAAATCGGGGCTCGTGGCTATAAAACCATTAATATGCTAAAAAAGCTAGGCGTTACACCAACGGTTCGCGATGATGATGGCAGTACAGCTGGTCTGGTGCGAGAGTTAAAGAGTCACTCATTTGATAGATGTAAAGTTGCGCTTCAGCTTCATGGAGATCCTGCGCCTGCATTAATGACCTTTTTAAATGATCAAAACGCCAAGGCCAAAGATATTCTTCCTTATAAGCACATTCCTCCTCAAACTGACGTGATGGAGCAACTGTTAGATGAAATACTAACTAGGAAGGTAGACGCAGTCAACTTTACAAGCGCTCCTCAGCCTCGTAACCTTTTTTCCTTTGCGCGCGAAAAAGGAAAAGAACAAGAGGTTTTAGAAGCATTTGAGACAGACGTTGTGGCGTTATCAGTTGGAAAAGTAACGGCTGCTGCGTTAAATGATCAAGGCGTGAAGCGCGTGGTAGTTCCGCTTCAGGAACGAATGGGGAGCGCGATTGTAGCTCTAGAGCAATACTATCAGCAAACTATAGAGAAGTAATCAGGAAAATAGTACGCGTTTGCGTGCTATTTTTTTCTTCTATTTCACTAAGTCTTCCAATTATGAAATGAAATTGTAATATTTCATGTAAATACATCGTGGTATAATTTTCGTAGTAAAAGACTATTTTTAGCTATTTTTCGACAATAATAGTTCGATATATACATAGAGGATTAGACAGATGAAGTAATGGAGGAATTTAAAGTGAATAAAAAAGCTATTTTTGCCAATGCAGCGGTTGTTTTAGGACTATCAAGCGTGTTTTCAACTGAAGCATTTGCCTCAACGATAAATGAAATGGAAAACCAAAAAACGACGATTCAACAAGAGCGTGAAGAACTACAAGGGAAAATTTCAAGCGCAAATGAAGAAAAGAAGCGTTTAGAAAAAGAACAAAGCAGCTTATCAGCTCAGTTGGAGCGTTTAAAATTAGCAGCTAAGGAAAACGAAAAGAAAGTAACGGATACAGAAGACAGCATTAAGCAGACAACTGAAAAAATAGACATCCTTCAAAAAGACATCGATACGCTAAATGAAAAGCTAGAAGAGCGCAATCAAGTTTTGGCTCAGCGTGCAAAAGCACTTCAAGAAGCTGGAGGCAGCGTTGATTATGTTCAAGTGCTTCTTGGTTCACAAAGCTTTTCGGATTTCGTTGACCGCTCGGTAGCTGTGTCAACAATCATTAGCGCAGACCGTGATATTCTAAAAGAAACTAAAGAGATGCAAGATGAAGTAGCACAGAAACAGTCTTCTGTAAAAGGTAAACTAAAAGATCTTGAAGCGATGAAAGAAGAGCTAAAGGGTATTAATGAATATTTAGCGGAGCAAAAAGCGGAGCAGGAAACCCTTGCTGCTCAGTTAAATGAAAAAAAATCAGAAAATGCACAGCAAGTAGCATCTTTAACGGAACAAGAAACAGATTTATCAACGCAAGAACAAACGTTAACAGACAGCATTGCAGCTAAAAAACAAAGAGAGCAAGAACAAAAAGAAGCAGCTGAAAAAGCTGAGCAGCAGGTAGCTACAGCTTCAGGTCAATCTATTGCTGAAAAAGCAGCTCCTGCTCAAGACAATGAAAGTACGAAAGCTACATTAAAAGCTACTGTTGAAGCACCAGCGGCTAAATCAGCTCCTGCTGCATCTCATTCTAATGTCGCAACGGTTGGGAATAAATGGATTGGTAATTCTGCATACGTATTTGGTGGAGGTCGTACCCAAGCGGATATCAACCGCGGATTCTTTGATTGCTCATCGTTTGTACACTGGGCATATTCACAAGTCGGCGTTGAGCTAGGACCTCGCGGCTATGTAAGCACTGAAACATTAAAGCATGCTGGTACACAAATTTCCGCTTCACAAATGCAGCCAGGTGACCTTGTCTTTTTTAACACATATAAAACAGATGGACATGTTGGCATTTATGTAGGAAATGGAAAATTCATTGGTGCTCAAAGTAAAGGCGTCGGCATTGCTGATATGACGCAAGGCTATTGGAAGAAAAAATTTAACGGACGCGTTGTTCGTATTTAACGTATAATTTTCTAAAAAATCATTCATACTAGATGGATGATTTTTTTAGGAGGTACGGCATGGATTTGGTACAAGATTGCATTAAGAAAGACTTAAGAATTCTATTTGTCGGTTTTAATCCAAGTATTCGATCAAGTGAAACAGGCTATCACTTTGCACATCCTCGCAATCGATTTTGGAGTATTTTATACAAGTCCGGATTAACACCACGACTTTATAAGCCTGAAGAGGATGTAGATTTACTAGATCTTGGTTATGGTCTTACGAATATTGTAGATCGTCCTACAAAAGCGGCAGCGGAAATTACGAAAGAAGAATATGAAGAAGGACGAAAGCAGCTCGCTCATAAAATTCGTACTTATCAACCAAAAGTCGTTTGCTTCGTCGGAAAAGGTGTCTACGAACAATACAGCAAACGCAGAAATGTTCCTTGGGGAATTCAAGAGGTTTCGGTTATTGAAGGGACAATTGACTTCGTGGCTCCTTCCTCAAGCGGCTTAGTGCGAATGAAAATAGACGATATTGTGGCCATTTACCGAGAGCTAGCAGATCTTTTTTACTAAAAGAAAAAAATAGACAAATAAGTTTGGAAAGGAGGAACCTATGAAACTTCGAGTATCAGCGGTTCAATATCATCTTCATACAATTCAATCCTTTGAGGAATTTGCTCATCAAGTTGAGCACTATGTCAAAACAGCAGAAGAATTTGGAGCAGAGTTTGTCATGTTCCCAGAATTCTTTACAACACAGTTAATGTCGATTGGTAACCACCAAGGACAAGCATTAACAATTCAGGATTTACCGGACTTTACCGAGCAGTATCGTTCTTTATTTATGAGCTTAGCCATTAAAATGAACATTCATATTATTGCAGGTACACACGTAATAAAAAGAGAAGGGCGTTTGTATAACGTAGCGCACCTTTTTTATCCAGATGGACGTATAGGTGAGCAAGCGAAGCTTCATATGACGCCAACGGAGCTACATGAGTGGGACATGACGCCTGGAGAAAACCTGCAGGTGTTTGAGACAACCAAAGGGAAAATTGCGATGCTTACGTGCTATGACATTGAATTCCCTGAGATTGTACGCATGGCAAAAGCAAAAGGTGCAGACGTAATATTCTGCCCGTCATGTACAGATGATCGTCACGGGTTTCACCGCGTACGCTATACGAGCCATGCAAGAGCAATTGAAAATCAAGTTTATGTAGTAAACTCGGGGACAGTAGGTTCACTCCCTACCGTCGATTTTATGCGCGCTAACTTTGGTCAAGCTGCAATCATTACCCCAAACGATGTTCCGTTTCCACCTAAAGGATTAATGGCTGAAGGTGAAATCAACCAAGATATGATTGTCACAGCTGACCTAGACTTGGAATTACTCTATAAAGTTCGAGAAAGCGGATCGGTAACAACGTGGCGTGATCGTCGTACAGATTTATATACCGATTGGGAAAAAGAAGAGGTCTTGATTCGATAAGGAGTGATGAATGTGTACCGAAGAGAGTTTTTTGTGTTTGACGAAAAAAAGCCTGTTCCCGCCATCATTCGAAATTATCACCAAGCTGATTTTCAAGATTTAATTGCTATTCAGCAAGAATGTTTTCCACCTCCGTTTCCGTCTGATTTATGGTGGAATATCGAGCAGCTTACCAATCACGTTACGCTATTCCCAGAGGGAGCATTGTGTATAGAAGTAAACGGTAAAGTAGTAGGAAGCATGACGGGATTATTAGTTCAGTTTGACCCTAAATCACCAAATCATACGTGGGCGGACGTTACGGATAGCGGTTATATTCGTAATCATGACCCAAACGGGAATTCATTATATGTTGTAGATATTAGTGTAGCCCCTGCTTACCGTAAGTTAGGGTTAGGGAAATGGATGATGACTGCCATGTACGATGTCGTCATTCATCTGAAACTAGACCGGCTAATAGGTGGAGGGAGGATGCCTGCTTACCACCTATATCAGGATAAGCTAACGCCAGAGCAATATATCCAAGAAATTTCAAAAGGTACCATTCAAGATCCTGTTATTACATTTTTGCTGCGCTGTGGTCGAACACCGCTTAAAGTGATAGAGAACTATTTAGAAGATGAAGAGTCTTGTAACTACGGAACGCTAATGGAATGGAAAAACCCATTTTTAGTACAAAAAAGCATCTCAGCTAAATGAGATGCTTTTTATCGTTTCACAACAGATTTTGGTTTGCCCATGGCTTTCTTTAAAACTTCGGTTAAATACATATTACCCTCTGGATTGGTTTTTTGTAACAAGAAAGCAGTTGCTTCAATATCATCCATCGCACGGTGAGCATGTTCTCTAGAAATTCCATGTGCATCTAAGAGCGTTGTTAGCTTTTTATTGACAAATCCGTATTCTTTCCATTTTACTGATCTCATCGAGCAGTGCCATTTCAGGTCTTGTAAAAAGGAATAGCGCTTTAGTAAAAAGCTACGGTCAAAAGAAGCATTGTGCGCAATAATACCATCAGCTTGCTTAAACAACTCGATCACTTTTTCATCATTAAATCTTTGACCTTCCACCATTTCATTTGTAATCCCAGTTATCCGAGTAATATGAGGATAAATTGGGTATGTCGGCACTTCAAATCCATTATAGCGGTCTAGCTCCGTGAGGGTTTGGAGCTGTTCGTCGTATTCATAAAGTAAAATTCCAAGTTCAATCATTTCACAACTAGCGGGACTTAAGCCGGTTGTTTCAATATCCACAAACGCGAGTATTTTAGACTGTCCAGACAAGACGTTCTCTCCCTTATCATTATGATTCTCTTATTCTACCATTGATTATCTAAATGGAAAAACCATTCCTTCGTGAGAATTGACGCGTTTCTTATAAATAAGGTAGAATGATGTTAGAAGTTTATATGGAATTCCCAAAGGGGAGTAGCTGCTACAGCAAGGTCGTCATTCCGAGAGAATCTCTCCGGCTTTGTTGGCAATATGTAATATTGTTAGCGAGACCTTTGCCAAATGTTTTTTGGTAAAGGTCATTTTAACCATCTTTACAAAAAACATTGTGAAGATGGTTTTTTTATTGGTTTCTACCTTAAAAGGTTGAAAATAAATTTCTGGGAGGAAAACAAATGAAAAAATGGTTGATAGGAATCCTAGCCAGCACGTCTCTTGCATTAGGTGGCTGTTCAATGCTGGAAGGAGCAAATGACGCACTCACATACGTAAACGAAGCGACAGACTATGTACAGGAGGCAAAAACATTTGCTGAAGAAGCACCCGAATTAGCACAGCAAGCCATTACAGATTCAAAAGCCGCAGCGGAATTTGAAACGAAACTAGAAGACATGAAAGGAGAAATTGAAAGCTTCAATGAGCTCAATGCCCCTGAATTAGCAGCTGACTTACACAACCAGGTACTAGAGCAAAATGAGAAAGCGCTAGACGGAATCAATACGTATCTAGAAAACATAGAGGGCGGAAAGTTGGATCCTGCAGCGCTTGAAAATACGGAGCTCTTTCAATCCATTCAAGACATCTCAAGAATCGTTAAACAAATTGAAGACTTGGGATTATAAATTCGTAACGAAAAGGGTATTGGATTTTAGTCCGATACCTTTTCTATATTAGCCATATTTTAGAACATAAAAAAAGCTCGTCTACAAGAGACGAGTGAAAAGGGGCATATCTATAAAAAAAGTACTGTCTTTACTATATAAGAGAAAAGTGAAAAACCGATGAAAAATTACCTTTTTATAAAATTTCTCTTAAAGAATAGTGAACAGAATGTCTGCTGTCTTTTTTTCTGTAATTCTAGTATTGTAAAGATAAAGACTTTTAATAAGGAGGAGTTTTAATGCGAATTGTGTCTCTATGCCCTAGCAACACTGAACTCATTGGTTATTTGCAATGCGAGCATTTACTTGTAGGGGTCGATAACTATTCAGATTGGCCGAACAGCGTGCAAAAATTACCGAGATTAGGTCCTGACTTGTCTATTGATATGGACTTGGTTGAGGAGCTGAAGCCGGATTTAATCTTAGCTTCTTTAAGCGTTCCTGGAATGGAGCGAAACATTGAAGAATTAAAAAAAAGGAACCTTCCTTTCGTTACGTTAAATCCTCAGTCCTTAAGTGATATTAGAAATGACCTTCTGACTGTAGGGAATTTAATTGGAGTAGGTACTTATGCAGAAAAAATTGTGCAGCGATTTGATAAAGAAATAACCTACTATAAAGAGTTAGCCCAGCGTATTATACACAAGCCCAACATCTACTGGGAATGGTGGCCAAAGCCTTTGTTTACGCCAGGTGGCTCAAACTGGCTAACTGAAATTAGTGCGCTTGCCGGAGCAAAAAATATGTTTGAAGATTACAGTGAACCAAGCGTTCAAACAACGTGGGAAGAAGTCAAAAAGAGAAAACCTCAAGCGATATGTCTTGCGTGGGTTGGGGTAGCCGAAAAGAACGTCAATAAAAAAGTGATCCAAAAACGTTCTGGTTGGGAAGAATTAAGACTGTCGGAAACGGATATACATATTTTAGAGGAGGCATTATTTTGCCGGCCATCTCCACGATTATTAGTTGGTCTTAAAAAGCTAGCTCAGCTGCTTCATCCCGCTATTTTTAAAGAGGATAAAGATGAAGATGTGCTACTATCAGTTTTAAAGGGTATGGAAGTTGACAAGCCTTAACCAACAAACTATGCTGTTACTACGAAAAGGAGAGAAAAGGAAGTGGTACATTGAAGCTAAATGACATACTCGAAACATTAACTAAGCGAAATCCAAACATTTTAGGCATGGATGAATTTTTACAGTTTGCCGTTTTGGTCCCACTTGTTCAAAAACAAGATGAGCTTCATGTGTTATTCGAAGTAAGGGCCCACCATTTGCGTAGGCAACCTGGTGAGATTTGTTTTCCTGGGGGTAAGATTGAACCAAATGATTCAACACCTCAAGATGCAGCAGTGAGAGAAACGACAGAAGAACTGGGTATTGAAAATAAAGCGGTTGAAAATGTCAAACCATTAGATTATATCGTGTCGCAATTCGGAACTATTATTTATCCGTATATCGGGGTTTTAAAAGATGATTTGCCACTACGTCCAAACCCTTCTGAGGTAGCGGAAATATTTACCGTACCCCTTTCGTTCTTTAAAGAGAATCCACCTGAAGTTCATCATATTCATTTTAAAGTAGAGCCTGATTCAACCTTCCCATTTGATGATATCATTGGAGGAGAAGATTATAATTGGCAAACACGCAAGATGGAAGAGCATTTTTATTATTATGAGAATCGTGTAATCTGGGGTCTAACTGCTAAGATTTTGCATCATTTCACCCAGTTATTAAATAAATAAAACAGGCGGTTACGACCGCCTGTTTTATTATAATGTCTTTAGAGCTTGTTCGATGTTTTTATCGCCTGCTAATAAGTCAAACGATTTTTTGTAAGTTCCTTCTTCTGTAAGGCTAGTAACCACAACCTTGGCTACGTCTTCACGAGGAATTGTTCCGCGCGTTAAGTTTGTGGCAACGTCTACTTTACCCGTACCAGCGTCGTTCGTCAATCCACCTGGTCGAATGATTGTATAGTCTAAACTACTTGCTTCTAGGATTTTGTCAGCATAGTGTTTCGCTACGTAATAAGGCTTTAAATTCTCATTCCAGTTTTCACGATGATGTGCTTGTAGGGCACTTACCATGATAAAACGATTAACTCCTACGTTTTCGGCTGCTTCAATTGATTTGGCTGCTCCGTCTAAATCAATTAGCAACGTTTTATCAGACCCGGTGCTACCTCCTGAACCGGCAGTAAAGACTACCGCATCGCAGCCTTTCATTGCTGCTTCTAATTCTTTTACCGTTCCTTCAAGGCTAGCATAGACCGCTTCAATATTTTCATTTTTTAGTTTCTCAAGCTGTTCTTCCTTACGAACCATTGCGCGTACGGTATATTGTTCATTAGCGTGTAATAGTCTTACAACTTTTTGACCGATTTGTCCATTGGCTCCAATAACTAATACTTTCATATACATTCTCCTTTCAGCTCTATTCTTTCTTTATTATTTCATACGATTCTTATGCACTCAAAAGTTATGCTTTAAACACTTTTAAAGTAAAAAAACAAAATAAATTTCATAAATAAGAAAATAAAATCATTTTAAAACGCTTTTTAACCATAAATTAGAAAAACCATACACCCTTATGACTATTTTTAGTATTTATTTGAATTTTGTTAAAAGCTCTTACATTCTTGAATACCAGGTTTCAGGGTCTAAAATGCTTCTTTTTTTTCTTTAAACTATACGAATAGAGTATATGGGACTATTGAAATTTTACTAATGAATGTTTTTTTGATATTATTCTTTGGGTCACTAATATTTTAGTAATTAAACTATTTTAATTCATTTTTTTCAATAGTTATGTTGAAAACGTAAAGGAGATATAAAGATGAAATCAAATACGATTCAACATCTAGTTGCAGAGAGAGCGATGCTATCGCCAAATAAAGAAGCATTAGTAGAAGGTGAACAACGCTATACGTATGAAATGTTTTCTAATCAAATTAATCGAATTGCAAACTTTTTAGTAAGTCAGAGGGTCACAAAAGGAGATCGAGTTGGGATTTTAGCTCGTACAACCGCTGCTTATCCAACTGTTATGATGGCAATTGTAAAAATTGGAGCTGTTGTAAGCCCGCTTAGTGAAAATATGACACCTTACGAATTAGACCACATTATTGAAAGTGGAAAGTTAAAAGCGCTCCTACATCATCGAGAATTTTCAACGGTTGTGGAAGGGGCTAAAGCAATTGACCAATTGAACTTTACGGTAGTGCTAGAGCGGGAACCTAAGTTTAGTGAACAATTCAATCAATTTTCAGCAGAAGAACCTTCATTTGACTATGAAGTAACTGAAGAAGATACGGCTTTAATGATGTTTACGTCAGGTACAACAGGGAACGCAAAAGGCTGCATGATTTCACATGGTGGCGTTCGAAAATACTTAGAAAGCGGAAGAACAGAGGATTTAATTCATGTTGAAATGCACTATTTATTTGTGCATCCATTCTTCCATATGAGCTCAATGAACTCTATGTTTCACTGCATTAAAAGCGGCGTGACAATGGTTTGTTCAGAAGAGACCGAACCAGCACGGATTTTAGACATTATTGATAAAGAAAATATTACGCTATTATTAGCTTTGCCACCGGCTCTTACGTACTTATTAGAAGAGCTCGAACAAAATCCTCGCGAAAACTTACCGTGGAAGCTAGCTTTATCAGGTGGAACAAAAGTACCTGAATCACTTATTCGTAACTTAGAAAAGCATGGTGTTACGGTAGCACAAGGTTACGGTAGTACAGAAGCTTGGGTGATCAGCGCCTGGGCACCTCAAATGAGCTGGGATAAAGTAAACTCTGTTGGAAAACCAATTGCAGGTGTTGAAGTAAAAGTAGTTAACCCTGAAACAAGAGAGGCAGTTGCAACAGGAAAAATTGGTGAAGTCCTTGTGAAAAGCCCGTACATCTTTAAGGGATACTGGGGGAATGAAGCGGCAACACAAGCTGTGTTACATGACGGCTGGTTATCTATGGGAGATGCAGGGAAGCTTGATGAAGAGGGATTCCTATACATTGATGGTCGCTACAAAGATGTCATTGTATATGGAGGAGACAATATTTATCCAGACCAAGTAGAAGATGTGATTTTAAGCATTGATGATGTGTTGGAAACGGCGTTAGTTGGTATGCCAGATGACTTATATGGAGAAGTTCCTTACGCGTATACGGTGCTAAGAGAAGAATCTAGTGTAACAGAAACAGAGGTTAAAGAATACTGTAAAGAACGATTAACAGCTTATAAGGTTCCTGAAATCGTATTTGTACCTTCTCTTCCTAAAAACAGCGTCGGTAAAATTATGAAGAAAAAAGTAAAAGAGCTAGCTTTAGCTCATGCTTAAAAAATAAACAAAAAAAGCGGTATAATCACCGCTTTTTTTGTTTATTCGCTTAATGTTTTTGAAAGTTTCTGCATAATATGAATGTATTGTGAACGCTCTTCATCTGTCAGATGAGATAAAATACTGAGCCAAAAATCCGTACGCGTTTGCTGTAACGTTTCCACAACGTCTTTTCCTTTTTCAGTTAGCTCAATCCATACGCTGCGACGATTCTTCTTTTTATAAATGCGCGTTACGAGCTGTTCATCTTCGAGTTGATTTAACACAATGGTAATGGCACCTGGGGAAAGGCCCAGTACTTTTGTGATATCGCTAACAATACAGTTTTCTTTATCATAAACAGTTTTTAAGATTGTCTCTTTTGTAGGTGTAAGGTGGTAGGGAAGTAAATCATACTTTTCACCGATCACAGCGTTTCGATACTTCACTAGCGCCTCTTTAATTTGATCAATGCTTTCTAACTGTTCTTTCACATTTTCTTTGTTATACTGCGTCAATCTGTGGAGCCTCCTCTAGATTCATACATTTGTACTAATTATTATAACATGTGTAAAGCTTTTGTATAAATGAAAGACCTTCTCTATTTGTGACAGTTTGATGAAGTCTAGATAGAAAAAAGTTAAATTTAATTTCCAAAATTCGTTAAATTATTATTTATTTCGTGCTATTATGATAGTATCAATAGCGCTTTCAGACAGATGTTTCGTTTCAAAAAGGGGTGTGTAAATGATTCTGGCTTTTCTCAGTCTTTCCTTTTCTTCTTAAAAATATTTAATTTTTGATAGACGAATATTTCTATATTTTTATATAATATAGTGAAACATACATATTTTTAAAAGAAAGACATATTGAGGTAAAGCCGAAATATGGGGGGATCACAATTACATGAAAAAGGTTATAGCAGCACTTTTAGCAAGTGCCACGTTGGTCAGCGGTTATATTGCATTTGATATGTATATGGACCATTCTGCACAACAAGCGGCAGCTACAGCGGCAGAAAAAGAACAAAAAGCTGTAGAGAAAAAAGAAAAAAAAGAGCCGGTTATTAAAGTAGAAGACTTAACGTACCAATTAAAAGATTCTCGTACTGGTGCATTAATGCGAGAATTTAAACCCGTTAATTTTGCTGATAAGGAAGTATATAATAAAGAGATAAAAGCACTTGCCTCCGAGTTAGCAAAAGGAATCGATACACCAATGCAAAGCATGAAGCTAGATGGAAATGGAGCATTAATTGGAGGCTCGAACCGGATTGTTTTAAAAGAAGACGAACTTGTAGCGAGTCTGCAAAATTTAAACACAAATCAATTAGAAATTACGGTTCCAATTTATGAAACACCACCAAACGTTTCTGTGCAAGCAGCAACAGGAGTAAGTGAAGTACCAATTGCTTCTTTCACTACGAAATTTCGCCCTAACGACACGGGGAGAAATCGAAATATCCAGCTCTCTGCTGAAGCTATTAACAACACTATTTTAGGACCTGGTGATTATTTCTCTTATAACAGTGTTGTAGGGCCTCGTACGGTAGAACGCGGTTATCAGCAAGCTCCTGAAATCATCAACAAAGAACTAGTCATGGGGATTGGTGGAGGAATCTGTCAAACATCTTCCACGTTATTTAACGCAGTAGATAAAGCTGGAGTACAAATCGTTGCGCGTTCTCATCATTCAAAAGACGTAGGATATGTTCCTAAAGGAAGAGATGCTACTGTTTCATGGAATGGACCTGATTTTAAATTTATGAACAATAAATCATATCCAATTATTATTAAGACGTATACAAACGTTGCAGGGGGAACGCTAACAGTTGAAGTTCGGACTGCACAGCGCTACCTGTAAACAAAATTAAACAAAACGCCGAAGCGGCTATTCGCTTCGGCGTTTTGTTGCTTATTGAGTAACTTGCTGTTCACGAGCACGGAGCTCAACGCGACGAATTTTACCTGAATTTGTTTTTGGTAAGTCAGATACAAATTCAATTAGTCGAGGATACTTATACGGTGCTGTTAATTGCTTAACATGATTTTGTAAGTCTTTAACTAACGATTCATCAGCAGTTAACGCAGGGTCAGTTAATACAACAAAGGCTTTAACTACGTTACCACGATCCGGATCTGGACTTGCAACTACGGCGCATTCCTTGACAGCAGAGTGCTTAATCAAAGCATCTTCAACTTCAAAAGGTCCAATTGTATAGCCAGAGCTAATAATAATATCATCGCTGCGGCCTTGGAACCAATAGTAATTATCAGCATCTTTAGAAGCTCGGTCACCCGTTAGATAATAATTGCCACAAAACGCTTTTTTCGTACGCTCTTCGTCTTTGTAGTAATGTTTAAAAAGCGAAGGGAGGTCTTTACGAACCGCAATATCTCCAATTTCACCAGGGGCACATGGGTTGCCGTCTTCATCAACAATCTCAATAAATTCTTCAAGCATCGGTTTACCCATTGAACCAACCTTAACGTCTACATTTTTTAATGTTCCAATCAAAAGCGTGTTTTCTGTTTGGCCATATCCATCACGGACTTGAATACCAAAGTGTTGTTTAAACACGCTCATTACTTCTTCATTTAGCGGTTCACCAGCTGATACTGCGCTATGAATATGAGATAAGTCAAAGGAATCTAAGTTTGCTGATTTTGCCATGAAGCGGTATTCTGTCGGCGTGCAGCATAACACATTCACTTGCTCATCTTGTAAAATCGCTAAGTACTTCTCTGGTTCGAATCGGCCGTTATATACAATTCCTGTTGCTCCTTGACCTAAAACTGATAAAAATGGACTCCAAACCCATTTCTGCCAGCCTGGACCTGCTGTTGCCCAAACTATATCACCTTTTTTAATATCTAGCCATTCACGCGCTGCTAAACGTAGATGAGCGTATGCCCATCCGTGTGTATGAACGACGCCTTTTGGATTGCCAGTTGTACCTGACGTGTAAGGAAAAAAGGCCGTATCGTCTCTATGAGTATCAGCGGCTTCAAACTGATCACTCGCTGCATCCATAAGAGGCTCTAAGGATGTCCAAGAGTTCACAGCATCTCCCAAAACAATTTTATGCTTTAGAGAAGAAGGTAAGTCTGTTACTTGGTCTACTTCTTGACAAAATGGAGAATATGAAATAATCGCTTTTGCTTGGGCATGGTGTAAACGATATTGGATATCTTTTGCTCGAAGCATTTCTGAAGAAGGAATAATGACAATACCTGCTTTTAAACATGCTAAGTACATGACATATGAATCAATTAAGCGGGGCATGATGACTAAGACGTGATCGCCTTTTGTTAAACCTAGTTCTGTTAATGAATTTGCGGCTTTATTTGCTCGTTTTAATAGATTATTATATGTAATTTCTTCTCGATGACCATCAGCATCTTGCCATTTGATCGCAAGGTGATCAGATGCGTGTTTTTCAAATTCCTCCGTTAAATTATAGCGTTCTTTTGGAATTAGTTCTTCTAAACGAATCATTGCCACGACTCCTTTTCTATAAAAAAATGTCTATAATGACAGTGCATCATTATAATCTCTATTATAATACTAACTATTAGTAGTTACTACTAATTTGTTTATAGTAACCAAAAAAACATAAAAATTCCCACCCTCAGCTGTGAGAAATGGGAATTTTTATTTGGAGAATAGACTCCACTTCGTATGTATGGGAATTAATTCTTCTTCAGATTCATCCCCTTCATAAAGACCGCGTTCTTTTAAATATTCAACAAAATATAAATCCGCTTCTTTCCGTTCGTCATAAGGCTTAATCGAAAGTACAAATCCTAACTTATGCTGCTCATCATTTTCAATTCCTGAGATATAGGCTCTTATATGGTGCTGTAAAAAGAGCTCCTTCGCAGGGATAATTAGTTCTTTTACAAATTTAGCTAGAAGCTGAAGCTCAAATTCAAAAGTAAACTTTGAAATCTTTTCTAAATCTGCAAAGACAACGCCTATAAAGCTCGTGTTATGTATTTCATAATCCTTTGTTTTTTCATCCCAATCAATATGACCAACTTCTTTTAAGTAATTAATAAAGTAGCCAATACCTTCACGACGCCCAAACGGTTGCTTAGATAACACAAGACCAATCTTTTTATATTTAGGTAAATAAACACAAGATAGAGCGGCTTCAACATTATGCTGTTGAAATAGCTGCGTCACACCTTGTAATAGTGCATCCAATACGTGGTGAGTGATCTTCATCTGTTTACGTGAAAAGTGATATTCATTTGCAAGCAGCTCATTTGTATCTGCGAATGTTGCTCCGATAAAACCAGTATTAGAAAGGGTAGGGGGAAGCGGCTTTTTTCTTTTTCTATTGCTCATCTAACAAACACTCCTTGCAATTGATAAATCGAACATACGTTCTTATTAAATCATACGAGAAAAAGAACGAAAAGTAAAGGGGGGATAAAAATAAAAAGTAGCTATGTCTTACGAAGAAAGCGGGGGAGAGTAAACATAAAAAAACACAAACCAGTTGATTTGTGTTTTGAACATTTATTTTCTATATGGATTTAGCGTACATCTGTTAAAGAAACTAAATCTTCGTCGTCTATATCAATATCTACGTGACAATCCATTGTATGAATTGTTTTATCTTCATGGTTACCATAATAAATTGTAATATTCACAAGTATCGCTCCTTTAAAATCGGATGATTAAGCACCCAACATATGCCGATCTCTATTTGTTATACATTATACCTCAATGTATACAAAACTACAACTGTAAATGTGATAACAGCAAGGTTAGAGATTGAAAACAAAGAAAAAACAGAGGGTTAATTTGTATAAAAATAAATAGAAATGGATATAGTTACAATAAATACGGGTGTTATACAAAATAAAATGAATATTAATCCAATATAGGGATAAAAAATCTTTAAACTCAAAATTTACGTTTACAGGAAACATTATGTAAACTATTTAAGAAACTAATCATATAAAGTCTATGAAGTAACGTTTAGAACAAAATTCAATCACAGTAGATTTATTTTTCTAAACGGAGATTCTGCTATATGTTTATGTAGTTGGCATCTGCAACACCAAATGAAACTGAAGCAATCGAACGTTTGATCAGGAGTTATTTAAGTTAATCATGTATCAAGCTCTATAATATAATTTCAATACAATACATTAGTAAGTTCCTTTTTTGTCTCACTATCTAAAGTTTACTTATTAAATGAGACAAAAAATCTATTATTTATATAACTTCCTATAATGTATATTATGTAAACTAGAAAAATAAAAAAATATAAACATCTTCCCCCTTCATTACATGAATAACCGCCACCTGTGGTTTCAGGTGGCGGTTTGGTTGAGCTATTCGTTAAACTCTAAAATGTTTAGACCCTCAGATACATCTGGCTCTTCAAAGAACTTAGTAACGTGAATAAACGTCTCTATAGTATCGAAAGTTGCTCTTTCAGGTTGTTCGTTACGTCTTTGTGCGATTTGACGTAAACATTGCTCGTTATTTAAGTTGAGGAAAATTAGCTGATGATTTGCGTTGACTTCTGACGCGATACTTAAAAGCCATTTTCGCTGTTTTTGAGTGTTTCCTGGAAAATCCATCACTACATCTGTACCAACACTTAGTATATTTTGGACATGCTTTTTCACTAACGGTTTGAGCTGTGCTGAGAATTTTAGATAGTCATCAAATGATGCGATTTCATTCGGATATAAAGCTGAAAGCCATTCATCCTCGGATAACAGCACCGCATGTTTTTCCGCAGCCAATTGCTTCGATTTAGTTGATTTTCCTGCTCCCATCTTTCCGCAGAAAAAGTATAGATCTCCCAGTTTTTTCATAGTTTATCCCCCAAACCTACTTTAGTAGTTCTTCCTTTGTTTTCATATCAAACTGAGCCAATACAAAGTTTCCTTTCTATAAACAACTGTACACACGTATTGGTTTTCAGTCTAACTGAATTCCGTAAATCTCCAATAGGTTTTTTAATGCCGGTCGTTCATTGCCGCTTCTGCCAACAACATGAGTTGCTGTAATAAGTGAGTTTAAGACCGCTTCCTCAGTGGCTTCACCAGCGGCTCGAAATGCTAAATCGATATCTTCTTCATGAATAGCTGAAATTGAAAGGCAGGAAGACGTTTTATCATGAGGAATTTTATTTGCTGTTGAAAATCCAATGACGACTTCCCCGCTTCCTGTTGTAATAATAGATCCTGTACGTGATAAGCCCGTTACCGTTCGTTTTAAAATGCGATTGAGCTGTCTTTCCGTCACGGGTAAATCAGTAGCAAGAATAACGATTACAGAGCCTTTGTCTGGTATTTCTTCTAAAGAATGCATCGAGTTATAAAGCTGTGAGCCAACTGGCTGTCCGTTTATCGTTAAATCAGGTAATGAACCAAAATTAGTTAAGGTAAGGACACCGATTGTATATAGGCCATGAGTTAATTGGATTTGTCTAGATGACGTTCCGATTCCTCCTTTTAACGAATAGCAAACCATGCCTCTGCCTGCACCGACAGAGCCTTCTTCGACTGTTTCTGAAGTGGTCTCTAAAGCTTTGAGTACGTGCTTTTTCGTCACTGTCTTTGAACGAATATCGTTTAAAATCATATCATTGCATTCACAGACAACAGGATTTATCGTTCCGGTTGTTCGTCCGATTTCTTCGTTCTGTTCTAACATATAATCAATGACCGCATCAGCTGCTGTCCCGATGCTTAGCGTGTTCGTTAAAACGATTGGAGATTCTAACGTTCCTAACTCATTTATTTGAATAGTTCCGATTGTTTTTCCGAATCCATTTATGACGTGACTTGATGCAATGAGCTTTTCGCGGAAAATGTTCCCTTGGTGAGGTAAGATTGCTGTTACTCCTGTTTGCTGTTCACCTTCGCTAATAGTCACATGCCCGACCGTAACGCCTTTAACGTCCGTAATTGCGTTATATGCGCCGGTTTCTAATTTTCCAATCGTTACCCCGTAATCACGTAGCCTTTTTTGTTTCAAGCTCTCTCCCACCTCTGCTTCCTATTTGTTTTCATCAATCAGCTGGATTAATTATGGCTAACACCTGATGGTCCTTCCATTCTCCCCTGATTTTAAGGTTTTTCGTTGCAAGGCCTTCTTGAAGAAATCCTGCTTTTTCCAATACCCGTATCGATCCAACGTTATGAGGCTGAACTTCGGCTTGAATGCGATATAAATTTAATTTAGTAAACGCATAGGTAACAAATAGCTTTGTTGCTTGAGTCATATAACCTTTACCGTTGTAGTCTTTATCTAAAAAGTAGCCGATAATGGCGCTTTGTGATGCTCCTCGCACGATTTTTCTTTTTTCTTACAGTCTAGGGTCCACAGGCTCCATTTCAAGAGCAAGCGTTCCAAGGGCACATTCATGAATTCGCTCGATCGAATCTTTGTTTACAAAGCGCGTAATACCTTCGATACCTAAAGCAAACTCCAGTAGCGCATGCTTTTGCTTTTTACTGGTATTCCGCTGTTTTAAACGATTGAGATTTTCAGGCATTAAATAATCCATTCCGTAGATAATATGGAGGTATTTACGTCCTCTCACCTTGATAGCAGGCTGTAAAAGCTTGCCTTTCTCATTTCTTGCGATAAACGTTTCCGGCTTCACCACAAAACCTTCGTGTCCTTCTTCCGTAATGGATTCCCACCATTCAATCGCTTTGTTCATTGATTTCTCGTCATGTACGACCATAAAGTCTGTTGAAATAAATAAATCCGATAATGAGCTAAACTCAGCGTTTCTTTCCATGTGCCACAGATGCGTTTTGTCAAAGAACGTTTCGCCGCTGTGAGCTAAGACGTGAAACGGGGCAATTTGAATGCCTTCTACTCCGTCAATGTTCCAGCAGTATTTTTGGAAAACTTCGTTGAAAACCTCAGCATTTTTAAGCTTTAGATTGACTTCAGATAGCCACGTTTCAATGCTTTGATTATGCTTTAAAGCTTTTTTCAGCTTTTCACTTAATTTTCTGCGGTCTAATAGTGCAACTTCCGCTACGTGCGCGTATTGAGAGCTAATTAACTCTTTTGCTTTTAAGTTCCACGGCAAAATTTCAGCGTCAAGCAGAACAAAGTCTGTGTTGTATTTAGAGAAATAATTAGAACGCATTAGGTCTTCATTTAAAGTCGATAAAATCTGTTCCTCTACGTCTTTTGCAAAAAAGGAGCGTCCTGTACGCGTATAAATGGTTCCTAGCGTTTCTCTGCCAACGTAATGAACAGCAGTTTCCTTATCTTTGAATAATAGCAGTACGCCGCGACTTCCCATGTGCTTTTTCTCGACGACCATTGTTTGAACATCATTTGACTGATAGTAATCAAACGCTTCTTTTGGGTGCTCAAGATATCCTTCCAGTACTGGAGGCTTTGGTGTGGGGCTCATGGTTGGTGGAATATAAATAAGCTCTTCAATTGGAATCGTGAAGTGAGAAACAGAATCAATTGCTGACTTGGCCGTTCCTTCAAGAACTTTAATATCTCCATACGTGTCAGTTAGTACCGAATAGCCGTTAAGAAAGCGTGCAATATTCGGTGGATCCAACCTTTTTTTCTGCCACTGTGTGAGTGGGTTGTCCTCCGTTCCAGAGTAGTTTTCTTTTGCTTTTACAGAAACAAACTGTTTTTCTGGATACTGAAAAGCCGTCAGCGATCCGCCAAATACGGCCCCTTGATCAATGTTAACAGTATTGTTCACAACAAGCGGCTGAACTTTACAGTCATGTCCCCAAATGATGAGCTCTTTTGTGTGGTGATTTGTATACCAGTCTTTACGTATAGGCTTTCCGTTCTCATAAAATCCTTCAGAATCCCCGTATCGACAAAAGTCTGAGATGTGATAGGATTGCTTTCCGATATATTCATCCTTTATACCCGCATGCGTTACTACAGCTACGCGAACATCATTTTTTGTCAGAATATAATGAGACGGCGCTTCTAGCAAAAAGTCTTTTAGCTCACGTTTTAAGGCTTCCGCTTTTTCAGTTCCGTGTTCTTCCTCATAGCGAGTAAACTCATCCGCAACCTTTTCATCTCCGTGCGTCAACGTGACATTTCTCCCGCCTAACCATCTTGCAATTTTCCAACCGTGGTTGCTGTCAATCATATACGCAAGATTAGCTTCTACATGCCGCTTGAAAAACAGCATGCTATCAAGAGAACGAGGCCCTCGACTCATCACGTCTCCAACGGATAGAAATTTACGTCCGTTTGGATGCGTGTAAAAGCCTTCTTCATTTGGCTCATAGCCAAGACGCTCAAGAAGCTGAATTAGCTCTTCATAGCACGCGTGAATATCACCGATTACGTCTATTCCTGTTCCAACGTCAAGTTCAAGCTTATTTTTGGTGCGAACGACTTCTAATTCACTGATATCTTCTTTTGTTAATACGTACTGTTGACGAAAGCCTTCTCGTTTAATAGAACGCTTGCTTTTAGCAAATACCTGCGCTTGCTGTTTGACTCGCTTTTTACCACGTGGGAATTCTCTGTTTTCATCACGTTCAAGCAACGTTTCAGTAGGTACATCAAGCAAAAGTGCAATGCACGGTATGTGGTTCTTTTTCGCTAAGTCGATATATCTCTTACGGTCGTCTTCATATAGATGCGTTGCGTCGACAATCGTTAATTTCCCCATTTTGGACCTAGTTTCAATGATGTATTCCATTGTTTCAAACGCTTTTTGGGAAATTGTTTGATATTCTTGCAACAACACGTCTGCCTCATCTTTTGGACGGCTTGTCCATTCAATAAAATCTGTATATCCTACTAATAAGCGAAACTGATCAGAGCTCACCGTTTCAGAAGGTTTGACATAGCCTTTTTTTATCCAGGACTCTAGCAACGTTGTTTTGCCGCTATTTGAGGGCCCCATTAAAAGTACAATTCCTGCAGGAGGTAAAAATAATTTCTTCAATTGTCTCCCTCTTTTCGTTCAAACGTACACATTTGTGTCGGTGATCCGTCCTCGTCATTTTCTTCTCCAATGCCTTCAATGGTTATGGAATAAGGAAAATCCTGCGTCCAAGCTTCACACCAGCTTGCAAACTCTCGTCTATTCCATTCAAAGCGATGATCCGCGTGTCTCATTGTTTCATTCATTTGATAAACGGCATTGTATTCTTGATTTGGCGTTGTCACAATCAGTGATTTTGGTTGATAGAACGTAAAGATTGTGTTCATAATGCCAGGCAGTCGTTCTTCATTGATATGCTCAATGACTTCACACAAAATGATGACGTCTGCACCTTGAAGCTGTGCATCATAGTAAAACAACGATCCCCAAACAGAACGAGGCTGAATGAAGTTTGGTTTGGCAGCAGCTTTTTCAAATCGCTCCAATGCTTTTAGCTGTGCAGATTGTGAAGGCTCTACTGCTAAAATTTCACCTATTCCTGGAATGAATCCTAAACGAGTAGCTAGCTTTCCTTCACCTGAACCGAAGTCCACAACGGTTCCTTTAGCAGGAAGAGACTGTACTTTTTTAAGAATTGCCTGATAGCGTAGCTCGTTTAGCGGTGTTTTAGCTTGATCTGTATCATCGTTCTTCTGCTTTTTTTCAGTATTTGTTGCTACGTTCGCTTGTTTAACAAGGTCTTTAAAACGAAGCGACTGCTCGTAGATATAACTTTTCAAGGGGTGAGCATCTAGCCAGCCTTCGCCGTAGCGCTCTATTTTTTCAATTTCTCGCTCATCCAAAAAGTAGTGCTTAAAGTTATCCAAGACTGGAATTAAAATGAACAAATGCTGAAGGGCTTGTTGGACTGTAACTATTCCTTTTAATGTTACGTAACGAGCCGTGCTTCGTGTTTTTAAATCAAACGTATAATCAATGTCTCTTCGCTCTATTTCAACAGCATAGCCCATCGGTTCAAAAAGCTCTTGGATTCGTTGATCTGGTAAATGTGAGGCAATAGGACCGAAGCTAACTTCAAGATCAAAAGCATGATGTACCCACTCGCTATATTCTTCTTTCGGCTTTCCGTTTAAAGCTGTCCCAAGTGCTTTGCGTATGTAGGAACAAAACAAGCTGCTGACCGCAAATTCACGATCGTTGATATAGTGGGTAATATCAAAATGATTGGATCCACTTTTTACAAGTTCAATAGGATCCACATCAACGTAAATAATAAACTCCGCTTCATAGGCTTCAAAAGTTGTAAAAGCTAACCTGACATTCTGTCCTTTTTCCATTCGTTCATAAGGATTGGAAGGGTTTTTTGCAATTAACCGCGATACGTTTTCTGCACCTTCTCCTTTTACTTTCATACTGAGCTGCATACGTTCACCTTCTTTTTAGATAGTACTTTACTCTTCACTCTATAAAGCACCAGAATATAAACAGAAACCAGAACCTAGTTTCTTTAACTAATTATACCTTTTACGCTATTTATTAGGAACTATTAATGAGATAGAAAAAGCTACCAATCTTCATGATTAGTAGCTTTAGAGAATAAAGGTTTAAGATTTTGAAAGAAAATCATTTAAATAGTTTATAACTTCATCTCGATTTCCAGATACTTTTTGATCACGCAACTCATCAAACTTCACTTTTTCAGTCGCTTTTGTTAGGATGGTTTGCTCATGCTCTTTTGGAATGACCACAACGCCGTCAGCGTCACCAACAATGATATCGCCTGGATGAACAGTGGTTCCGCCACATGAAATAGGGACGTTTAGCTCACCTTGCCCTGATTTCCCGCTTGCTGCTACGGCTGTTCCTTTGCAGAAAACAGGAAAGTTTAGCTTCTTTACGCCGACGACATCACGAATGACCCCGTCCACGACGATTCCATTAATACCCAATGTTTGCGCTAATCCAACGATGAAGTCTCCAGCGATTGCTCGATACGTATCTCCTTTTGCATCTACTACTAATACATCACCTGGCTTCGCTTCTTTAATGGCTTTTAAAAATACTAAGTTGTCACCTACAGGCATTTTAACGGTAAAGGCTCTTCCGACAACTTTGTATTCTTCTTTTAATGGCTTGATGGATGAATTAAGATTGTTTAACCCTGTCATTGCGTCTGATATACACGTAGTTGGAATTGTTTTAAATGAATTAATAATACTCATTTTGACCGCTCCTTTTAGTTAACGTTAGGCTAAACGAATTGGAAGCTCCTTTAGACCTCGAATAATAAAGCTTTGTCGCCATTCTAAATCAGACAAATTAGCAACAAGGCCTACGTTTGGGAATTCTTCAAGCAGCACGCGAATCGCAATTTCACCTTCTAATCGGGCTAGTGGCGCACCTAAGCAATAATGAATGCCTTTCCCAAACGCTAAATGAGGGTTTTTCTCTCGTGTAATGTCAAGTTTCTCTGGATGTGAAAATACTTCTGGGTCTCGTCCTGTTGAGGCCAATGACACGATAACGTGATCCCCTTTTTGAACTTGCTGTCCCATAAAGGTAAAGGATTCGCGCGCCCAGCGGTCCGTGCTGAATTCGACTGGACCATTGTATCGTAAAAATTCGTCAATGGCTTTTGAAATTAAGGAAGGGTCGTTTTTTAATAAGGCAAGCTGGTCTGGATGGGTAAGAAGTGCAAGCAATCCGTTTGAAATGAGATTGACAGTCGTTTCATGACCAGCAACGATAAGCAGCATGACAACACCATACAGCTCAGTCGCAGTAAGCTTATCTCCGTCTTCTTCTGCCTGAATTAAATGAGATAGTAGATCATTTTGTGGTGATTGTCGTCTATTGTGAATGAGTTTTTCTAAGTACATCATAAACTCCATCAATACTTCGTCATACTGAGAAGCTTCGTTAATATCGACCAATACGTTTGACCAGCGCTGGAAATCAAGCTGATCTTCTTGTGGAACACCGAGGAGTTCACAAATAACAATAATCGGAATCGGAAATGCATATGTTTCAATAAAATCAACCGTTTCATGTTCTTTCATTCTTTTAGCTTGCTCACGCGCAATTTCTTCAATGCGTCCGCTTAAGCTCATAATTTTTTTAGGAGTAAAGCCACTTTGGACAAGGCTGCGGAGACGACGATGATTGGGTGGGTCTGCAAAAAGCATCGTTTGAGAAATCGGCGGTACGTTTTCATCCGTCATTTCGCCAGGAAATACGGTGCGCATATCTTTGATGAAGCGCTCGTCTTTTAGCACAGCTTCGGCAGCTTCATATGTAAAAGCCATCCAAGAATCAGGAGCTTCTGTATAAAGCTTTACCTTTGCAAACGGTTCATGCAGACGAATTTGTTCATAGTATTCGTAAGGGTTTTGGTGGAACTTCTGTGAAAATAAATCAAGTGACTTAATATTCATATGGTATCCTCTCCTGTTATCTACTTTTTGAACGAAAAAGCCAGGTCTCATATAAAAACAGGAATCGCTTTCATCAATCTGGATGGCCTATCTGTTGATTCCTTCTTTCATTGTATGCGCATTGATTTGGAACATCAAGGAAAGTGATGTTTCATATATAAAGTTTACATAATAAAATTAAAGTGAACTATATACTCACCAAATAAAAAAAGACGAGCCATGAATGTACTCGCCTTTCAACATACAAAGCTAGCAATTGATTCTAAATGCACTTTTAAGTTCCTTTGCAATTTCATTCATACAATCTTCTGCTTGCGGATAATCTCCAATCTTATCTATAAAAGCGTGGTCCATTCCTTTATACTGAATCATTTTTGTTTTAACCCCAGATCGTGCAAGCTTTCTAGCATACGCTTCGGCTTGTAAGCGGAGATAGTCATATTCAGCATTAATAATAAGAGTTTCTGGAAGACCATTTAAATCATCGGCTAATAAAGGAGATACGCGTATATCAGTAACATCCGCTCCCTGTAGATACAGCTTATTGAGCATTGAGCTAGAGCCAGCTAATGCTAGAATAACTCCTTTAATTAGCTCATGATGATGAAAAACTTCATATTCATTTATGTCCCATCTATGATCTTCTGTATCAATTCGCCCAGGATTCACAACAGGATAAATAAGCGCTTGATACTTTATTCGATTTGTTCCTTGCTGGGAATCAAGTAAACTGCAAACTGCAGCTAAGTTGCCACCGGCGCTATCACCACAAACTGCTAGTTGCTCTTTATTTATTCCGAGTTTTTCAGCATTTTCATACACCCATTTCACCGCAGTTAGACAATCCTCTAAGCCAGCGGGAAATGGATGTTCAGGAGCTAAACGGTAATCGACAGAAACAACCGCTGCGTGCGCTTTTTCAGCTAGTGCTTTACAAGGGTTTTCAACCGTTTTTAAGCTTCCTCCAATAAACCCTCCTCCGTGAAAAAACACGACTGCTGGTAAGAGCTCATTTGATATAGGACGATAGATGCGTACAGGAATATCATGCTCTTTGCTCGGAATGCTGAGTAACTCTGTTGTAATTTCTGTAGTTGTAACGTCTCTATTAAGCCAGCCCATGCTAGCGCGAATGGCTGCAATTGAAACATTCGCAGGTTCTGTTTGTTCTTCCTCTGAATGATTTGTATAACTGCTGATTACTTTTAAAACACGTGGATCTAAATCTCCAGCTATATGTAAATCTGGTATATGTTTAATTACGCTACGTATGCCCTCGACTTCTTTTGTTTCCGCTGATGTTTCCAAGATACCGAGAAGCTTGTCATACTCTTTTGGTTGAAGCATCACTAACCACCACATCCGTTTTTATGTCTTACTAGTATTCTAGCAAGATACAATTTTTTGTAATCGCTTTCTTTTTGTTTTTTTAGTTATAGCCAGTCTTTGCCGTACTTACGAATGAATGCAATATCTTCTTGATAATGATTAAAGTGACCGTAATCAATCATTTGTTGAAAAACAGCATCACCTTCTTTCTTATACACAATAACTGAATCAATAGAAACTTCATGAGTAGTAACATCCAGGCTGCACATAATAGGCATTGTTTGGTTAGCGTTTATGTATAGTGTGCCTAATACGATAGATCCCTTTAAATCTGATGTAAAGTTATCCGTGGCAGCAGGCGTAACCCATGTCTCATCTTGGTGTTCGTTCTCTTCTTCATCTAGGGCCCACTGCCAGATTTTATAGTCCTTTAAATCGTCAATTGTTAATTCATCAATCGGTTTACTATTCATTTTTTATCACCCCACTTTATAGTTTAAAGTAATTATAAAGATTAAGCTCTTCTCATTTTATAGAAAGGAGCTGTTTTATGTAAAAAAGCTTTAAGAATAAATGGTTTCCCACTCGCTTAAATACATTCGTCCGACGATATTAGTGGGGTTTGGAATTTTGCAGATAAACTCTAGGCTATTTCCATCGGGGTCATAAAAATGAATCTTTGCATGGGCTATGCCATCATGGGCCATTACAAACGGTTCATGAGGCATAAAGCCAAATGCTTCTCTGGGAGCTATCTGCCTTTCTTTTAACCATGATACTGATGACCTCAAACTTTCCAACGTTACGTGAAAAGCAACGTGGCGGATAGAAGGATGGTAGTCTAATTCTACTTGTTGCGTTTCCCATAAACCAAGCCAACTTTCTCCTTTCTTTAACCAAAAAAAAGCTAGATGATGATCATGAATATGAGAAAGTTCTAATCCTAACTTCTTATAAAATGCAATCGAACGTTTTAAGTCTTTTACAGGTAAATGCGCTTCATATAAACCTTTAATCAATTCATACACCTCTTTCTATAAGTATCATCATAGCGAAAACCTTAATCAATGACATCAGATGATAGATGGAGGTGTTCTACAACTTTAGATGTAGAATGCTTTTGAAGCTACTCAACCATTTTTGTATTAACATAGCCGAGTAATACCAAGTATCCAATAATTAAAATGGGAAAAAGTATTTGAACATCTGGGTGAGAAATAAAAGCGCCTCCCAACATCATCATGCCCATAATGAAGTTATAAGCCCCTACGAGCCTTGCAAGTTTATCTTTATCTCGTACACGCTGCTGGTTATAGCCTGATAGCAGCCAAGTTTGTTTTTTGACACCAATGAAATAAGCTAAAACAAATAAAATAGCAGCGATAATAATAAAATGTTGATTCATTGCAATCTCCCCCCTATAAGTTATCTTCTTTTAGCGATAGCAGGAACAATATAAAAAGCAAAGTAAAACGTCATGTAGAAAGTTTATTAGTCGAATATGAAGCTTTTAGTTCATTTAATGAATCTTCGCTGATATCACAAGCAACAACATGAGCTCTTTCACTTAAACATGATGTGACAATTTCTTTTCCTATCCCAGCTCCTGCCCCCGTTACAATTACATGTACTTTTGACAACATTAAACCGACACTCCTTTTTAATAAAATACCATTCTCAAATTCTACCAGATTATGTTCATTCTTCAACAACCGTAATAGGAAAAATATAGTTTTTAAATCTGAAACTTTCGAAAAGTAATTTCCTAGTACAAGTAGAGGTGAATTAAGTATGGATACTTTTTGGGGGATTTTGATCGTTCTAGCATTACTTGCGCTGTCTCTTGGAATAGCAGCTTGGGGAGTTCTTAGGATTATGAAATTAACAAAAAATAAGTAAAGAGCTCCACACCTAAGTGTAGAGCTCTTTACTTATTGATAGTCTTTAAAGAATTTCAACGATTCATCGATGATGATTTGCTGATCGTTATCTAATGTCGCCACGTGGTAGCTATTTTCAAGCGTTATAGCTTTCTTCTCAGCTGAGCTGATGTTTTCAGTTATATATGTGCTATTTAGCGGTGGAACAACGTGATCTTCTGTGGATACAAAAATCAGGGTCGGGCAAGTAATTTTGGGTAAATCATTTTTAACAATTCCAAGCAGCTTATATAGTTCTTTAAGTGACGCGACAGGCGTTTTGTCATAGCCGATTTCATCTGCGTTTTCTTTTTTTACATCAGATCCAGCTGAATCAAGAAAACGAGTATGAGGATCTGCTTCGAATGCCTGTGGATTTAAAGCAGGAATGTCAATAGCTGCGTTTATTGATACAATTCCTTTAATTTCGGGATGATTTTCTGCCATATAAAGCGTCAGTGTGCCTCCCATTGATAAACCGACCACAAAGATGGTATGGCAGCGCTCTTTTAACCATGCATAGCCTTCTTCTACCGATTGAATCCACTCTTGATAAGTTGACGTTTCCATATCTTCGTAGTGCGTGCCGTGTCCTTTTAAACGGGGACCACAAACCGTATAGCCAGCTTTATGGTAAGCTTCCCCCAAAGGCTTCACACTGTGTGTAGTACCTGTAAAACCGTGCGATACTAAAATACCAATTTCGTTTCCTTCAAAGTAAAACGGCTCTGCGCCTTCTATTATTGGATATTTTGTCATAAAAATCCCTCCCGCTTTTAGTTTACCAAAAACCATTTGTAAACCGTTACATTTTTGCATTGAAAAAGGAAGCATTTCTGCTTCCTTTACGTTATACCATCACTTTACACACGTTGTTTGTAAATTCAATCGGATCTTCAAGCGGTAAACCTTCAATAAGAAGAGCTTGGTTGTAGAGAAGATTTGTGTAAAGCTCTGCTTTTTCTTTATCCTGCTCAAACGCTATTTTTAACGCTTGGAACACGTTATGACTTGGGTTGATTTCTAAAATCTTGTCAGCTTGTACTTGCTGATTATTTGGCATTGCTTTTAAGATTTTTTCCATCTCAATTGTTACGTCACCTTCAGTTGATAAGCAAACAGGATGAGTTTTTAGACGTTTAGATAATCGAACGTCTTTCACTTTTGTTGCTAACATTTCTTTCATATACGTAAGAAGGTCTTTGCTGTCAGCTTCTTCTTCTTTTGCGCTTTCTTTTTCATCTGCTTCAATTCCTAAGTCACCGCTTGAAACAGATTTAAATTCTTTATCTTCATAAGACATCAGCATCTTAATCGCAAATTCATCCACTTCATCGGTAAAGTAAAGAATCTCATAGCCTTTATCAAGAACCATCTCTGTTTGTGGCATTTTTGAGATGCGGTCATACGATTCACCAGATGCGTAGTAAATATACTTTTGGTCTTCAGGCATACGTTCAATATATTCTTTAAGCGTTACAAGCGTTTGCTCTTTTGATGAATAGAACAATAGTAAATCTTTTAGCGTATCTTTATTTGCACCAAAGTCGCTGTACACGCCGTATTTTAGCTGGCGACCAAATGTACCAAAGAACGTTTCATACTTTTCACGATCATCTTTTAAAAGGGATTTCAACTGACTCGTAATCTTATTTTTAATGTTTTTCGCAATCAGTTTTAGCTGACGATCATGCTGCAGCATTTCACGTGAAATGTTGAGCGATAAGTCTTCTGAATCAACAAGACCCTTCACAAAGCTGTAGTAGTCTGGAAGAAGGTCCGCGCATTTGTTCATGATTAATACGCCGCTTGAATAAAGTTCTAGGCCTTTTTCATATTCAGGAGAATAGTAATCAAACGGCATTGTTTCTGGAATATATAAGATAGCGTTGTAGCGCACCATTCCATCCACGCTAATGTGAATGTGCTTCAGCGGTTTGTCAAAACCATAGCGCTTTTCTTGATAAAATGCGTCGTAATCCTCATCCGTTAGCTCACTTTTATTTTTACGCCAAATTGGCACCATGCTGTTAATGACTTGTTCTTCCGTTACCTGTTCAAACTCAGAATCGCTGCCTTCTTTTGGTTTGCTCTCAGTAACGTCCATTTTAATTGGGTAGCGAATAAAGTCTGAATACTTTTTAACAATAGCTTTTAAGCGATACTCTTCTAAATACTCATCATACTGATCTTCTTCCGTATTTTCTTTAATCTTTAAGACGATTTCTGTACCAACTTCGGCTTTTTTACAAGGCTCAATCGTATAGCCGTCTGCTCCTTTTGAATTCCAGCGGTAAGCAGTATCGCTTCCAAGTGCTTTTGACGTCACGGTTACTTCATCAGCAACCATAAATGCTGAGTAAAAACCAACGCCAAATTGACCGATAATATCGTGTCCATCTTTTGCTTCATTTTCAGCTTTAAACGCCAAAGAGCCGCTTTTCGCAATTGTGCCAAGGTTGTTTTCCAACTCTTCCTGCGTCATGCCAATACCTGTATCTGTAATGGTAAGCGTACGTTTTTCTTTATCTGCCGTTACTTTAATAAAGTAGCGATCTTTTTCAAATGATAGTGATTCATCTGTTAACGCTTTGTAATAGATTTTATCAATCGCATCACTTGCGTTTGAAATGAGCTCGCGTAAGAAAATTTCTTTTTGAGAATAAATCGAATGAATCATCATGTCGAGCAGTCGTTTTGATTCAGCTTTAAATTCTTTCTTTGTCATAAAAAATCTCCTTCCCGTTGTATGAATATGTAGTGATTAGCACTCTTTTGTCCGGAGTGCTAATCACTATTTAATTATCATATTTTTGATAAATATGTCAATAGATTTTATTGAAAAGAACACCGTAGTTTAAATAAGGATTCTATTATGTAATCTGATATTTCCAATAACATCAAAAACAGCATTTAGGCGTCTAAATGCTGTTTTTGATGTTAAATTGCTTGCTTAATTTGTAAGTTGCGCTCGAGCTTTTTCTTCACGCGCTGCAGGGCATTATCAATTGACTTTACATGCGTCTGTAGCTCGTTAGAAATCTCTAAATAAGATTTCCCCTCTAAGTGAAGGTTTAGTACATTTCGTTCTAATTCGCTTAATAATTCAGAAATTTTCAGCTGCATATCAAGTGATTTTTCACGGTTAATCAGCATCATTTCAGGGTTTGTACGATTTTCTTCTGATAGTAAATCTAAAAGTGTATAGTTTGATTCATCATCCGAAAGCGGCTTGTCCAACGACACGGATGAGTTAAGCGGTCCGTGTTTTTGACGAGTCGCTGTTTTAATAGCTGTTAAGATCTGCCTTGTGATGCAGAGCTCTGCAAAACTTCGGAATGAACTCGTTTTATCTTCTTTAAAATCACGAATGGCTTTATATAAGCCAATCATGCCTTCTTGAATAAGGTCTTCTCGCTCAGCACCAATGAGAAAATAAGGACGTGCTTTTGCTCGTACAAAATTACGATAGCGATTAATCAAGTGATTGAGCGACTCATCATCGCCTGTGTGTGCTAATTCGACTAGTGTCATGTCTTCTAGTATTTCGTAGTTTCTCATCATCTTTAACTCAATGTGAATACTCATTTATATCCCCCCGTTGACCTCTATTGAATGTTGATGTAGATTGCTATTTTCTGCTTTTCTTTCAAGGGTCCATAATGGCAAAGTGACATAAAACGTAGTGTCCGTTTATTAGAATGAATACTGTTTAGTTTGAAAAACCAATGCACATATCAATTAACGGTGACGTCAAACTTATTCCCTTGAATGCCTCTCCCTGGATATTAGTATACAGACTCTTTTTTGAAAACGTTGTCGAAATGTGAAAGTGTTTACAAAAAATTCTAATATATTTATCTGAAAATTTAAACTTTTGTTAGCGAGCTCTGTCGAATCGCCTTATGTAGCTAAAAAACGACTGCTTATAAAGGATTGTTTTGAACCCATCGACAAAAGAGGTTACAGGCATCCCCAGCGTTTTTAACATTCCCTAAAAAAATGCCGAATGTTTCATGAATGTTTCCTTTTTTCTTCATTTCGTCTGACAGTAAATCAGTCCCTTGAAAAAACACATCCATTGTTCCATTTTTTCGTTCCAAAGCAATGCCTTCTAAATACGCTGTGTTCTCGTCTTGCCAGCTGTCTACGTGCAAGTGATTACCCGTGTAGTTTTCATGATTAAAGTAAAAAAGGTTCATCATACATTCTCCTAATCTTCGAAAAAACCAATTTTACACTAGATCGTAAAATTGGTTTTTTATGTTACAAAAAAGTATTAGTTTAAAATCCAATATTCGCTTCATCGTTATTTGACCAAGCATTACGCTGGCCTTTTTTATTATCTGCTTTTAATTCGTTACAAATATCGATGATGTTGACATTATCTTCATAATGTTTTTGAAGAGCAATGCTGTTATACAGCTCATTAAGCTGCGCATATGAAAATTCATTTGTAGCAGAAACAAGCTCTTTAATTTCTTCTGCCGTCAAAAGATCCCTGCTGTTTTTCTTCACAAGATACTGTTCGCGAAGTCTCGGTGTTGGAAGCTTAATTTCATAGGCGCGGTCAAATCGCCCGGAGCGGTTAATAAGCGCGGGATCAATACGTTCTGGATAATTGGTTGTGCCGATTAAGTAAATCCCCTCTTTAGATGTCGCGCCATCAAGAGTATTTAAAAAGACAGAGCGAATTCCTTGAGGCATAGAGTCAATATCTTCAATAACGAGCACCATCGGACTCATTTTTGCAACGGAAGAAAATACTTCTTGAATCGAATAACTGGACGTATACTCAGTAATTTGCCAATAGGCAACGGGAGCTTCAATACTCGTTGCAATCGATTTGACAAGCGTTGTTTTACCGTTTCCAGGCTTTCCATACAATAAGATTCCACGTTTATACGGAATTTGATACGTATGAAAAAACTCTCCGCCGTTTGTGAAAAATTCGTCAATAGAACGATAGATTTGATTTTTGAGCTTATCTTCTAAAAAAACTTCGTCCCGCTTAACAAGCGTTGTAATCTTCTCTTTATGATTTTCAACACCATCTTCTGTATCAATAAAAATGGTCACGTAATCTTTAATATAGTCCCGCTTACGTTTTAACACATAGTCTAAAAAGGATGATAGGCTTTCTTCACTCGATGCCAAAATGTAGTCATACTGAGTCAATTCGTTCCTTTGAAAAGCAGGCATACGCACAAGCGCTAGGTTATGCTTTTCATAATAATAAAGGTGATTGTAGAGCGATGGTTTTAAAATAAGCTCCATTTCTTTGTCTGTATGATTGGAAGAAATAATCCCCATTTCTAAGCAGTCAAAAACGGAAGCGAGTTCCGTAACACTTTCAGGGTGAAGCTCTAGATCTTCTTCAAGTACTTCCCAAATCTCATTAGACGTATCGCTATCAACATATAGTTGGAAATCGTGACCTGTCTTTGTTTTTAAATACTCTTTAATCTTCTGAACAGGAAAAGCGTAGCTGTAGTACTCAGGCGCTTCATCGATTGTCTTAGCTGAAAATTGAACTAAAGCTTGTTTCGTTTTTGTCATGTAGTGTCTCCTTCAGGTTTAATATGTCTAATTATACAACATTTTACATACTTTGACTTCTTTTATGTACATAACGTTAGAACATTTGAAAGAAATAACAGAACAACTATGCGACAGTAAAAACGAAGAAAAAGAGCATTGAAATGGACCATTCTTGAACTAAGTGATTATCAAAAAGACCAGAACCAATCAGATTCTAGTCTTGAAGAGCTTGGGATGGATGAGTTGATTTTATTGAAGGGCATTTATGCGTTAACTAGGCAAGGAGTTACGCCTAGTCGCAAGCGTTTGGTTGAGTTTGCTGAAGCATCCCACACGCCTCTTTCTGAGCAGCAGGTGCGCTATCGTTTAGAGATGTTAGAAGAAAAAGGATTAGTGATGAAGCAAAAAGGACGTGGTGGCACAAAATTAACTCGAAAAGGTTATGTAGCGGCTGAAAAACTTAAGTTATCGCTCTCCTAGCACGGAGTTAATGCGCTGCTTCTGGATTTCTGTGTACATCGTTTTTAATTCGAGCATAGAAAGCTCATATAAATGTCGTCCATCTTTTGCCTTATAGCATCCGTAATTAATGAGCTGGTGTAGTACTCGTTCACGCTGGGTTTCTAGGTGTTGTTCATAGGATTGCATGACCGCTTCCCCTTTCGTTGCTTGTTTTTTCTTTATTGTCATTATCTTATATTTGTAAGCACTCTCTATCTTTACCCGATGTTTGCGATTAAAAACATGAAATAAAAAAGATTGAATAGGTAGAATTCGTGAAAAAAAGATGAAATGCTCTGGAGTAATGTAATGAAAGAACATCTACGCTTAGCTTGGTTCGCTTCGTGGTTTGCTTTTATTGGGCAAGTCCTTGTCTTTTTATGTGTTGCGCTGTTTACAGGAGAATGGCGCTACCTCTTGTGGAGCTTTCTCATTAGCATGACGGCCGGCCGGGTTAACGGGAATAGTAGTAACAAAAAATGCTGCGGAGAAACATGAGGGTAAAAAAGAACGCTAAACAAGCATCCGACATACTCCTTCAGATGCTTGTTTTTGTTTTAGGTTAAAAGAGTCCTATTATTAAATAAACAGCAGTTCCCCATATAAACAAAGCAGATAATTTATTTAGCAGCTTCATAAAACCACCTGTATGGTCAATTTTCCCTATCACCCTTCCAGCAAACGTAAGGCTGATAAACCACAGCCACGATACGGCAATACAAGCTCCCGTAAACAAGGCTTGTTCTGCACCGCTATATTTTAGTGCGCTTGTTCCAATTACACCAATCGTATCTAAAATTGCGTGCGGGTTGAGTAAAGAAACCGATAAAGCGAATAAAGTTTGCTCACGAGTTGTTAATACGTGATAATTCCCATCTGCTTTTGGTACAGACGTCCAAATAGTGTAACCCATATATAGTAGAAATAAGCTACCTCCACTCATTAAAGCAACTCGAATCCACTCAAACTGAAATACAATAGCAGATAATCCAAAGATAGCTAATAAAATTAGCAACGTATCACATACTGCAGCTGTAATCGTTGCCGGTAACGCTCGGACAAATTGCGTTTGCGTAGCTCCTTGAGAGAAAATAAATACGTTTTGCACGCCTAAAGGTAAAATAAGACCTAATGCTAAAAGAACTCCATGAAAAATAGCTTCCATCCATCAACAACCTCCTTTCAATCACTATCCTACTATGATAGATTAAAAAGAAAACAACCAATTGGATGGTTTTTTACCCATCCAATTTAGAGGAGATTGCATGGACTGGAAGCCAAATACAGATTCACACTTAACTCTTCACGACCAAATTATCGATTGGATAAAGGAGAGAATTGAAAAAGGTGACTGGTGCGTAGGAACGAAAATTCCAACACAGCGCCAACTTGCAGCGCAGTTTAATGTAAACCGAAGCACGGTGCAGCTGGCTCTTGATGAACTTCGTGCAGAGGGTTTACTTCAATCTAAAAGAGGCTCTGGAGTATTTGTAAGCAATAGTTCTTGGAACGTTCTTGTAAACAAAACAAATCCGAATTGGCAGCAGTATATTGAAGGAAGCGTTCATGAACCAAACTACCATACCATTCAGCTTATTAACCAATATGAACAAGTTGATCATATTATTCGACTTGGAACAGGTGAATTATCGCCAGATTTACTTCCAACAAAGCAGCTTGAAGAGTCGTTAAAAGAAATTTCGCTCGAATCAAAAGCAATTGGCTATTCATCACCAAGGGGCAGTAAAGCTCTAAGAACAACCTTATGTACATACTTAAAGAAAAAAGGAATTTATACAACGCCTGAAAATATTTTAATTGTTTCTGGGGCCCTTCAAGCACTTCAGCTAATTGCGGTTGGGCTATTAGAAAAAGGATCACTTGTCTTTCAAGAACAATCATCGTATTTGAATTCAGTACATCCTTTTCAGTCTGCAGGCATGCGCGTTATGTCCGTTTTAAGAGGTAAGAACCTACCCGAACATCTACGTAGGCTTAAGAAAAATAAACAGTCATTGTTTTATTGTGTACCTACTTTGCATAATCCGACAGGCTATAGTTGGACTTTAGAGGAGAGAATAGCCTTTTATCAAACGTGCAAAGAACTCCAGATTCCTATCATTGAAGATGACGTCTATCACGAGCTGCTATTTACTTCAGGGATTGAACCTATCAAAGCGCTGGATACGTCCGGACAAGTTTTATACATTGGTAGCGTCTCAAAAACGCTTAGCCCTGGTTTACGAATTGGATGGGTTGTTGCTCCTCCCCCTGTAATTGAACGGCTAGCAGATATAAAAATGCAAACAGATTATGGATCTAGCGCCTTTTCTCAAGAGATTGTGGCGCACTGGCTATCAACAGGGTTATATGAGAATCACTTAGGACAGCTGCGAGAACAGCTAAAAATCCGAGCGGAATTTGTAGAAAAGATTCTCTATCAAAAATTTCAAAGCTTAGCAAACTGGGAAAAACCTGAAGGCGGATTTTTTATATGGCTTAAATTTAAGAAGCCAATCGTTAATAAAGCACTATTTCTTAATTTGCTAAAGCGAAATGTTCTAATTAATCCCGGCTATATTTATGAAACAAGGGATTTATATCATATTCGTCTGTCGTATGCGTACGCGTCATTAGAGGAACTAGAAAAGGGGTTAGATATTTTATTTGAAGTGTGTAGCGAATATTAAAAATGAAGCAAGAGATATTTTATCGAGATTGGGATAAAGGCAGAATGAAGCAGAGTACAAAGCTGTTACTTTTGTTCATTCTGCCTTTAACTTAGAATCTTAATTCTATTTATACTATCAATTTACTATTCCACCTACTTTTATATGTAATTTTATGTTAAAATAATGGTCATATTTTCATTTTTAACGGAGGGTTATTTTGTATGAGTACGTACAATATTGGTGATATTATATTTCAACTCGTGACTTTTGGACTTATTATCTTGTTTATTGCACTTCTAGTATTTTTGTTTCGTTCATTTTTAAAGAGCAGAAAACAGCTTAACCAAATAGAACAACAAGTGAAAGAGCTTACTGAGAAATTAAATAAAGACAAGCACTAATCATAAAACCCCTCTTATTTCCAAAGACAATAAGAGGGGTTTTATAGTGCTTTATTTAGAAGCAAAAATTTGTTTTTGATCCCACTTTCCATATTTGTAATAAACAAATGCGATAATGCTGCTTATTACAAAACTTGTACCCATGCCAAGTCCGATGCCCGTTTCACCTAGCCACTTAGCGAATAAATAAGTGAGTGGATAACGCAGTACCCAAAAAGAAACAATATTTAACACAAGAATCGCAAACATCGCTCCTGATGCTCTTACAACTCCATTTAGAATGAAGTTAATACCAAGAAACGGATAAAAGAAAGCGACAACCTTTAAGTAATGTGTACCAAACGCCACGGCTCCTTCGTCTTCAATAAATAGACGAGTCGCCCACTCTGCTAAGAAAAAGATAACCACAGCTACAAGCATCATTATTGCAAAGTTATATATAACTCCATATAGGCCAATTTGATTCACTCGACTCCACTTTCCTGCACCAATGTTTTGCCCTGCCATACTACTCACAGAGGTTCCAAGCGCCATCGCTGGAAGCATAAGAATACTATCTAAGCGTTGAGCTGCGCCAAATCCTGCAACTGCATCGTTTCCAAAGGATGTAACGACGCTCATAATTGCCATAACACCAGCTGAAATAACCGTCATTTGTAAACCTGACGGAATACCAAGCTTGAAAATAAGCACTGTTTCTTCCCTCTTTGGCAGAGCAGGACGTGAAAACGGTACAAACTTCTTTTTAAGAATATAAATGATGCCGTAAATGAATGCAAAGCCCTGAGATAAAACAGTTGCATACGCAGCTCCTGCAATACCTAAATCAAACGTCCAGATAAAGATTGGATCAAGCACAGCATTTAAAATAACCGAGATAAACACAAACCGCAGCGGGGTTTTACTATCTCCTACTGCTCGTAGTACAGTACCGATAAAGTTGTACCCGAACAAAAATAAAATTCCGACAAAGTTAATTTGTAAGTATGTTGTAGCGTCGACAAGCATTGTTTCAGGAGTGCCCAGTAACTTCAAGATTGTCTCTGAGCTTAAAAAGCCAATGACGCCAAGTAAGATTGCTAAAGCCGATAATATCACAACAAACGCATTTAAATAACGAGATAGCCCTTCTTTATCATCGTTTCCTTTTTGCTGAGATAAAATCGTTAAGCTGGCATTATTAATTCCAATAATAAATGATAAGATCGTAAAAATAACGGTACCTGAAACCGCAATAGCTCCTAAAGCATCTGATCCTAACAAATTACCAACCCATAGACTATCTATGAACTGATAAGACACCTGAAGCAAGTTCGTTAGTAGAACTGGCGTTGAAAAGAAAATGAGCTGCTTTAAGATTGAGCCTTCAGTAAAATTGTATTGCTTCATATAACTAAAACTCCTTTAGTGACGTCAACCCACCTCTTATGTTCTCTCATGTGAAGTACCCTTTCTTTTTAACTATAAAACTTATTGAACTACGAACAACAAGAAAAGTCAAAGCGTATCAACACCTTGACTTTTCTTGTTAGTTCATCCTTTATTCGTATACACGTTGCGAAGCTGATAGCCACATTGCGAGCAATGATAAATGACGTTTTGATTGGACTGTGCGGTTAACACAGATCCTAATTCGCTTGCAGACTGACATTTTGGACAGATTACAACCGGTTGCTTCATCATCTACACCTCCATTCTTATAATGGAGTGAGGAGAGAGATTTCATACGGTTAATATATATAGTCTTTTGCTAAATCAGACTGAATAACATCCTTATAAGCTAAGCCGTGATCGCTTAATAGCGCTTTTATTTTTTGAACAAAAGCAGGAGAACTCTTGGGTGATACGTATATCTCTGTAAGTAAATGAGCAAGGTCACAGCGTACAAGATTTCCGTGCAGATGCGAAAATGCAAAAGATCTTTCTTTTAAAGCGTCCATACGCGCTTGCCATTCGCTAGCATAGATTTCTTCTTTAATAAATAGCTGTTGGCTCTTCCATGCATCAATGCGACTTGCGATAATAAGCAACCGCAGTTCGTTTTCATAGCTGTACGATTTTCGCTTATAAAAAAGCGTATCAAAGATATTTTCACTCACTTGCTTTTTAGCAAAATCAATGTACTGAACTTTACGCGCAAAAACTTTATAGCGTAAATCCTTAATACTTCCTAATAATCGGTCGTATGTCGTGCGAATGGCGATGCCATCTTGAGATTTCAAAAACAAATCCCACATCCCTGCTGACTCATGCTCATTTATATGCCAAGAGGACAATGCAGAAAATTCATAGACCTTTTCAAGATAGCTTTTTAAATCTTCAGTGGTTGCAAACATAGATTTATCAACATCGCGCATATTCCACATCATGTAATTCGTAGAAAGAGGATCTAGAAACGCAGTGGGCTTTGTGAAAAATAGTGATTTTGTAGATAGCAAGGACTCAAAATGATCTGCGTTCATATAGCGCCAAACAGTTGGATTGTCGTTAATCTTGTACTGCTCATCATAATAGTCATAGCTTGATTCAAAGCCCATCGCATGGTGCGCGGCTTTGTCTTTATAACCTAGATCCATTCATTTCACCTGCTTTACTATAATCATCGATATTTACATTATAGCACCATATCAGGATATTTTTTCAAAATCAAACAAAATTATAGGTGTCTTGACATAATAACATAGTCAACGCCGCCCTTTTGAAACGTATCATTAGAAGGCGTTAAACCAAATCTTTTATAGTAGGTGGTCTTGTTCTTTCTGGCGTTGCACCAAATTATTTTTGTATTCATCTCTTTCGCTTCATTTATGACGTAATTTAGTAAAGTCGTACCGTAGCCTTTTCCTTGACGACTTGTATCAGTTGCAAATTTACGAAACTGAGCTGTATCACCTTGGACAAAGAGTGAAATTACTGAACAAAGCTCATTATGATCAAATAGCCCGTAATGAATTCCTTCATGATCGTTGTCTATTTTCACATACTCAATATTCTTATCCGGCCACATTACGCTTTGCCTAAGTTGCCACGTGTCTTCTTTTGAAATTTGACGAACATTCAATTGGTTCCCATCCTTTCTTGATGAAAAAAAGTGCTTATAAAAGCACTTTTTACACAACATATTTTAGGTATTTACTTTCCATTTTAGTCAATACGTATACTACTCTTTTACCTTAGTAAGCTATGTTCGTTTTAACAACTAGGAATGAATGAAATGATAACTTGCTTTTTCAAGCGTTTCTTTAAACATCTTTAAGTCTTCTGTTGTATAGATAGGCTGTTGTTTTAACTGTTCAGTGAAAAAGACAGATAGGTCATCTTTAGTAGAAAAGCAAAGTGAATGGTTTTGTGAGTAGTTTTTTACACTCGTATTATAATCACCGTTAAAATAAACGATTGGTGTTACTACAGGTATATCGCGACGTAATTTTTGCAAGTAAGACTTTAAGCTAGCCGCGTGTTGCTGGACTTCTTTTCCAGGATGAGGCTTACTCATTACTTTAATCTCACCTTCACTTGTTTTCGTAAATACAAAGGTTTGCTCTTCGGTTCGTGCTACCCGAGTGGATAGTGAATCGACTAAAAATGACAGCTCATGAATTTGGTCTTTTCGAATACCATAAAGAATATCTCCGCTCCAGTTCTTCACTTCAATCAAATAAATACCAGTTTTCATTAAAACAACGTGGTCAATTTGTCGAATAAATAGCTGTTCGTTCATGTAATAAGGCATAAAAACGTTTCCCATAATAATCATGTCATCAGCTGTAATTTTATTTTTATGAATTAAGTTTGTTTGTAATGTCGTTAACGTTTTATGAATAACAATTTCACCTTTATTTTTCGAAAAAGCTTCCAAGCTTTTTATATACTTTGTCGATTTAATTAGCTGAGCCGTATGTTTTTCTCGTAAATCTCTGATAATATTTTTGTAGTGCTCTTCTTTCTCTGTTAAATCAGCTTGTTTCTTCTGTTTGTATTCTTCTTCACAAGCAGCGATGGAAACAGCCGCTTCCTTTTGTGCTAGCTCCAGCTGGGTAACATACTTCTCTTCGACTTGTACATTTCGGCGATAAAGGTAAATACAAGTCGTTATTAACCCTAGAATTAAGATTGTGCCAATAATATAAACAATGTACATACCTCTCCTCCTTATGTCTATTATAGAATTTTTTTCCGTCTATAAAAAGAGATTCAAAAAAATGAACCTAAACACCTACTCTAAAGCGCTATTATAAGCGAAAAAGAGCTTAAAGATAAGCCCTTTTTCTACTTTTTTATGAAGGAATCCTAATTTGTTGACCAATTTGAAGTGCAGATGGGTCAATACCTGGGTTCGCTGCTTGGATTTGTTGAACTGTTACGCTATACATCCTTGCGATTTTATACAGCGTATCTCCTGCTTGGATGGTATAAACCGTTGATTGGCGAACAGGTAAATTTAAATACACCGCAATCCCTCTTGCGTATGCATTTGCCATCGCTTGTAAGAAAGCTTCATTTTTTAAAAGATTTGCATCCTTCGTTGTGTCAATAAACGCAATTTCAGTTAAAACAGCTGGCATATTCGTTAAGCGTAAAACCGCAAAGTTTGCTGCTTTTTTGCCTCGATTTGTATGGTTGTAAGCTGCTAGTACAGGAATGACCTGTTCGTGCACGCGATTGCGATAGTTTACGGTTGCTGAGCTGACGGATCCATTGTAAATATAATCCTCATAGCCTGTACCACCACCAGCGTTTACGTGAATAGACATGAATACATCAGCTCCCCAAGCATTTGCTTTAGAAGCGCGTTCTGACAAACTTAAAAACGTATCCGTTGTGCGCGTTGTTTGAAGTGTAAAACCAGTATAGTTTGTATTCAAAAAACTAATCATGTATTGCTGAAGCTTTAAAACAAGATTTTTTTCTAATAAGCCATTACCGACTGCACCTGAGTCCTTGCCGCCATGGCCGGCATCAAGATAAATCTTTTTCATATGACTTGTCTCTCCCTTCTCTATTAGCTTATGAAAGATGGGAGGTTTGGTAACGGATACAAGCCTATAAACTATTCTTTTCTATACATATTTACGGCATCTATCTTGATTGTTTGATTGATGCAGAACTTTTCTTCGTGACTCCAGTATTTTTACCTACAATGACTGCTATTACTACAACCACAGCCGTTACAATTGTAAAGAATGTAATAGATTCGTTCAAAAAGAGCGCTGCAAAAACAATCATCCAATAGGGCCAAGTCTGCATAGTGTAATTGTCCAAAACCGAGGTGCATGGCATAGATAATGACTGATAAAGAGCCGATTAAGCTTGAAATCCAAAACGTAAGCGAAGGAGCTTCATTTGCTCTAATGATCGCAAAGCCTGCTGTGGCTAAGGGTAAAAGTGTTAATTCTACAGCTCCGTGAGATACAGGTAGAGTTTTCATTGCCCAGCTCGTAAGTAAAGGAAACGCCAAAACAGTACCAAGCGATAGATCTATATAAAGAAGAACTATTTACTTATTCTGAACAGCAAGGTCTTTATTCACTACGAGTTCAGCTTGTGAACTATTTGCAAACTCTACAGGTTTTTACCAATCCAGACAAATTATTTATTGTATCTGGCTCTCAGCAAGCTCTTAATCTATTAGTCTCAATGCCTTTCCCAAATGGAAAAAGCAATCTTCTCATTGAGCAGCCCACGTATTTTGGCTTTATTGAATCCGCTACCCTGCATCAAGCTACTACTTTTGGTATTGAGCTAGCCATGGAAGGAATTGACCTTGAGCGTCTAGAGTATATATTTCGAAACAATGATATTAAATTTTTCTATATTGTACCGAGATTTCAAAATCCCCTTGGACATAGCTATACTAATGTAGTAGAAAATATCGTGTTACGCCTCAAAACTTTTTGCGGTTTTAAAACAAAAAAGAGCTCATCTTTAAAATATAAAGGCGATGAACTCTTTTTTTGTTTTAAATTAACTTTACGATCCAGTATACACACTGTCACACGTATTCGGCTGCGGCTCGTAGTAGCAGTGGTTTTTATATTGACCTGCAAATGGCTGGCCGTACCAAGTTGGAGGACACGGACCGTATGGGTTAAAATACCAAAGCGCATATTTTGCAGGATACTCACGCCAAAAATCAAGCGTTTTCTTGGCTAATCTTTTCTCTGTACTTCTTGCTCGTTGATAAAAAGCATTCCCTTTTTGAACAGCTTCAAAGGAATAGTTACCTCCTTGCACTTGATAAATAACCTGCGGAATTGTTCGTAGACCTTTAAAGTCAAGGCAATTCGCTTTTACTCGGTTTACAATGACATTTCCAACGTATAACATTCCTTGCTGTCCTTCACCTTCTGCTTCCGCTCGCATCATTCTAGCCATTAATGCAACGTCTGAATCCTTATACTGAACTCTTGGCATAGTCTCACCTCAATCTATAGTATGAAAAAATGCCAAAATTGATGTTAGCGGACAAGAAAATTGATTTATTTACAAAAAACCACCGTCAGAGTGAATAATTTGTCCGGTAATCCATGCGGCTTCATCACTAGCTAAGAAGGCAATCAACTTGGCTGCATCAGGTTTAGATAAGTCAAGCTTCATCGCTTCGCACCTTACTCCAAGCTGCTTAATTTCTGTTAATAAGGCTTCAGACCAACTCGTATCTCCGCCTTTAAAATAGTCCATTTGTTGGTCATAAGGAGACCAGTGAGTAAAGAAGATAGGTAAAGGAAGTAAATATCTTTTATTATCTTACACGTCAAGTGCTCCTTCACGAAGTGCTTTGCCTAAAAACGGACTGACTTCCCCTACGCTGTATAGGTGAAAGTCGTGCATAGCTCTTGTGCAAGCCGTATAAAACGTCCGGCGTAAACTTTCTTCGCCGTATACGTTCTTTGATGCGTTGTAGATGATAACCGCATCAAATTCAATTCCTTTTGATAAGTATGCGGGAACAACTACTACTCCTTGCTCATACTTAAGAGCGTTGCTTTTTAATAGCTTAAGCTCCTTAATATTAGCTAACGCTTCGTAGGCAGATGCGCTTTCTTCTGCAGACTTACAGATAATTGCAATACTGTTGTAGCCATCGCTCTTGAACTCATCAACCTTGGAGGCAATTGCTTGATGGAGCTCATCATAATCTGACAGCTGTGTAAGAGCAGGTCGTTTACCTTCGCGCTCAAATGGAACGATTGTTTCTCCATTCGGCACAAGCCTTCTCGCCAGCTCAATGATTGGTTTTGTCGATCGATAGCTTCTTGTAATGTTAATCAGTTCCGTTTGCTCTTCACCATAAAGGTTCGTTAATAGTTTAAAGTCGGCATTTTCACTTGCATGAGCAAAAATGGCCTGGTTGAAATCACCAAGTACTGTCATTCGTGCAGCTGGAAATAAACGTTTTAAAAACTCAAACTGAAACGGCGAATAGTCCTGCGCTTCATCAATGACGATATGCTTAATAGCGCTGTTTATTTGAAACCCTTCAATGATTTCTTTTAGAAGTAAAAACGGCGTAGCGTCTTCATAAAAAAGCTTATCTTTCTCTAACGTATCGACCGTGATGTCACAAATGTCAGGCCAATTAGCAGGCGCCTTGTCTTTTAAGTGTTTCGTTATTTCAAGAGAATTCGTGAACAGCTGTTTGTATATTCCGATAAAATCAATAAACTGCAGCGCTTTAATTTTGCTTCGCAGCGGCTTTAGCTTTTGACGCACAATCAGCCTTGCAAGCGCTTGTGGTTCCATATCGTAATCAGCGGTGTCTTCTCTTTTAAATCCGCGTTTTTTAGCTAAATACGCATGTGCTTTATGATAATCTTCATTGCTTAAAAGCTCGATTTCGTCTTGAACCCAAGGCTTTTTGCTTTCGGTTTTTTGAAAGTCAGTTAGCTGCTTCAATAACCAATCTCTTAACTTTTCAAGTCGATTATGAAAGCGGAGAGATGTATCAAAATTGTAAAATCGTTCTACCATTTCTTCTGCTGTTACAACTGCTTTCCCTCTAAACACAACGTCGTTAAATAGCATCCCTTCTGATTCAAGCGATTTTCTGTAGGCTTGAACAGCTTCGAAAAAGCGTGTAGATGCTTTGAAGCGTATGCCTGCAAGCCTCGATTGATAGAAAGATGTCTTTTTAGCTGTTAAAACATATTCTAACTGTTCATACGGCGTTTCTACTTGAAATGCTTTACTTAAGCGGTGGTCTAAATACTCTTGAAACGTCACTTGCTGCATATTTTCTTCTCCAAGCTCTGGTAGTACGTTTGAAACATAGCTACTGAACATAGAGTTAGGTGAAAACAGAATAATTTGATCCGCATTGATGTGGTCTCGGTATTTATACAATAAATACGCAATTCGCTGCAGAGCTGCCGAGGTTTTTCCGCTTCCAGCTGCCCCGTGAACAATCAATAATCGTCCTTTATCGTGGCGAATGATTTTATTTTGTTCTTTTTGAATTGTCGCAACGATACTATGCATTTGCTTATCTGTACCTTTACCTAAAACCTGCTGTAAGATTTCATCTCCAATCGTCAAACTTGTATCAAACATGGACTGAATCACCCCGTTACGAATAAGGTACTGCCATTTCTTTTCAAGCACACCTTGAATCATGCCACCAGGCGTCATATAATGAGCCGGCCCAGGCTGATAATCATAATAGACGCTGGAAACAGGCGCTCGCCAATCGTAAACCAAAAAATCATCTCCGGTTTGGTCATTAAGAGCAGCAATTCCAATATAAATGCTTTCAGGAGCTGAATCTCCTTCTTCTGTAAAATCAATACGACCGAAATAAGGAAGTTCTTTCATCCGATGCAACGTGGATAATCGCTTAGAGGAATGTTTATGTGTACTTTGAGTTACTGATAGCGCCTGAGCTTCCTGACGTAACCCAATAATCGTTTCAAGGTAATCATCAAACGTATCCGTATTTACCTTAACCTCATCCCAAAAGTGCTTGCGAATATGAATGACTTCTTCTTTACGCTTTGTCGTCTCTTCTTCTAGCTTATTTATTTCTTCATTAATTCTTTCCGTAACGTCGTCTACGCGCTTTTGTTCCTGCTGAAGTTCCGAACCCATCGCAAACACCCCTTAAAAAATAGTTGACTAGCGCATCATTTCTATATTATAATTATAGTAGGGAAAATTATAATCGATAACAAATATAGATACGCATCTATACTAATTTATCATGAAATTGTTTTGTTTTCAAGATGTTCAGCAGAAATATAAATCCAAGGATGAGGGTATTGTATTACCTTCATCCTTTTTTAATGCTTTTTTGAGATAAGCAGAAGCCGTGGTTATGAAGAAGCTATGCTATCATTCTTGATTGGAGTTGGTGCAATTCCGCACCTCTACGGTAAATTGTTAGTTGTTGGAATCTCTTCTTCCGCTGTTTGTTTATTTGTGATAAAATTCACCAAATGTATATAATGATAATCTAGTAAGCTTACGGCAGAAAGGAGAAACTAGATGAAGTTCGTTCTCATATTCGGCCCACAGGCGTTGAGCTTCTTGCTCCTTTGTTTCAATTCAACGAAGAAATGTGGAGATTAGTAGATTTGTTCCGTAAAGAAATCTTTGAAGCTGTTGCAAAAAGTGACGCAGAAGGTATAATTTTCACTTATGTATGGGCGTTTGATATGCAAAGCGATTGGGATTTTGTTAAAGAAGTATGCGACATTTTTGAATCAAAATGCGGTACGATATATTTTGTGGAGCTAGAAGCGGATCTCAACGAAAGAATTGACCGAAACAAAACGTCAAATAGACTGCAGCATAAGCCAACAAAAAGAAACGTAGAATGTGTGTATATGTTAATTGTTCCTTAGTTAGCATTCCCTCTAACTTTTTAAAAATGAGCGGAATTAATCTTTTACTTTCAATTACTAACGTATGTCTTTCTTGTTCTACACTTGAAACAATATACGACACTAGATTGTCCAAGTAATTTCTTTTATCGTTAATATTATAATAAATATGAACGCTTTCGTTGTTCTCTATTAATTTAGAAAATTGATTTTTCAATTGTGGAGGCTCCCTTATATAAGATCAACCCACATTTTAAGATTCTTAAAATAGTAAATTGTCTATTCGTTAGAGTCATTCTACGCTTTGAATGCTTGTCTGTAAAGCTATACTATCCCCCCTTCAAGCTAAGTTAACTGCTGTTAGCAAAATACTCCTTGTGATCATATATACACTAAAAAAGGTATTTTTCTCTATATTAATATGTTAAGATAAACAAACACAAAGCAGTCTATTTTAAATTTAATAAAGTGAAAACTGCATGCACAATAATTTAAGAGCAGAAAAAGCCCTTTAAATCCAGGGCTTTTTTCTTTATAAGATAATAACGACTTTACTGTTTACAACATGAAAGATTGATGATGGCCATCACTTGTATAAGGAGATAATAAACGATGCATAGAAATCACAAATTATATCATTTTTTAGTTGAACGCACATGGTCTTTGACTGAAAACTGGTATGAATCATTAGACAAAGAAAATTCATTAGGTGTATATGCTTCAAATGATCCACTCGTAATTGATAAAGTAAAACAGCAAAACCATGAATTTCATATTCGATTTTGTAAAGTCTTTGATAATAACGAGTCAAGTGAACAGTTTTCCATTCACTTCGATGAATGGATTAATTCAATTTCAAAAGATGAAGAACATTTAAACACGCCAATCGACGTCATTTTACATGAGTTTTTCGTTACGCAAAATCAGTATTTGGATTTAATTGAAGAATTTGTTCGGACAAGTAGTGAAACGTATTCACAAGAAACAATCAATAGGTGGAATCGTGTTGTGATTAAAAACTTTAATTACGTCATGACTGTATTCACTAGAGAATACCATGCGCATTCTCAGCTACGATTGAAGGCTCAGCAAGAACTGATTATAGAACTGAGCTCACCTATCATCTCATTAAGTTCAAGCTTAGCCTTACTTCCTATTGTAGGTGAGATTGACACAGACCGCGCTAGGTTTATTCTTGAGAACACTTTAAATCAATGTGTAGATAAGGGGATTCGTCACCTTTTGCTTGATTTATCCGGAGTAGTCATTATTGATACAATGGTGGCTCATCAAATCTTTCAATTAATTGAATCATTAAGCTTAATAGGTGTAAAAGCTACACTATCAGGTATTCGACCTGAAATTGCACAAACTGCTATTCAAATCGGGATTGATTTCAGTAAAACCTCAATTGTCTCTAGCCTTGAACAAGCAATTGCGACATCTAAAACCTATTAATCTATAAGTTTTTGTTAATACTGTACTTGTCCAGAAAAGATTCCTTTCGAGGTAAATCTTTTCTGGACGAAGTTATTTCAAATTAGGACTAAAGGTTTTCAATTTGTTTCAGCTCTATCCCGTTTGAACCACCTTCTCTTTTATAATGTTGAGCTAAAGCAGCGTCCATCATTTGTCTTTTAGAACTAGACATTTATTTGCTCCTCTTATTGGGTGATAATTAAGATAAAGAAATTTGATTAGCGTAACCTATGTATTATTCATCTCATATCCAGGTAATCACCGCAATTATCTGTTTTTAGCTATGTGTAATACAGGCTTCATAAAGCTTAAAGGTATTTAATTAAATGGTGTCCATGAAACTATGCTAACTCCAAGGAAGCCCCAGAACGATTAAATTAGTTCTGGAGCTTCTTTACTATACCGGATAGTGAAAATAATAAACCGTTCTTTAGATAGGCGCTTGCTCTATGTCTATTGTTTTCAGTTCTAATAACTCCTTTAAGAATGTAATTGTTTTTTTAGTATCTTCATTTCCTTCTTTTGTACCATGCTCTTTATGTTCATTAAGAGATTGAAGAATTGCTTCTCTATAAGCATTTGTTTTAATTAACCAGTCACTTAAGAGATGTTTGGTTGCTTTAAATTCCTCTTCATTTTTAACACCAAATAAACTTTGCATCTCTGGTTCCTCTAACTTGATTGACTGAAAGTTTTCACTCATAACAAGGCAGAAATAATTTTGTTGAAGGTCATAATATTTATGTTCTTCTAATAAAAAATAATCAATTTCAAATTTAACCCCATAATATGGCTTAGATGTAGTTGGAATATGAATCCCTTTAATCGTGATATTCTCTACTGAATCTATATATAATTCCAAACCACGGGCAGTCTTAATTACTTTACTACTTAATAAATCCATACTAATTAACCCCTTAGTCGTATTAATATCCTTATAATGAGAAGGAACGTTAACAATTCTTAAACAGCTAACGTTCCTTCCATTAAATAAATCGTTTTAGGTAGAGAAATTAGCTCTTAACAGCGTTTTTCCAATCAGCTGCAAACTTTTCAATTCCCTGCTCAGTTAAAGGATGTTTCACTAGTTGTTCAATGACAGCATAAGGAATTGTTGCAATATGAGCTCCAGCAAGCGCTACACGCGTCACATGATCTGGATGTCTGACAGAAGCCGCAATAATTTGCGAATCAATGTTTTGTACGCGGAACAGCTCTGCAATTTTTGATACAAGGTGGACACCGTCTTCTGAAATATCATCTAAACGTCCTAAGAATGGAGATACATAAGTAGCACCTGCACGCGCTGCTAGAAGTGACTGGTTCACGGTAAAAATGAGTGTTACATTTGTTTTCACGCCTTTTTTTGAAAGGTAACGTGTTGCTTCCAGGCCAGGGATTGTCATTGGAAGTTTGATTGTAATATTTTTATCTCCGCCGTTAATTTTAATTAATTCTTCTGCCTGTGCAATCATTTCTTCTGCGGTTTCAGCATCCGGTGTTACTTCTGCTGAAACTGATTCTACTTCAGGTACTATTTTTAGAATTTCTTCAATGCGATCTTCGAACTTTACCCCTTCTTTTGCCACTAAAGATGGGTTTGTTGTCACACCGGATAAAACGCCTACTTTATATGCTTTTTTAATATCTTCAATGTTTGCTGTATCAATAAAAAATTTCATAGTTGTATTCCTCCATCAAATCTTTTTTTAGCTACAAGACAATAGAGCATAAGCTTGTTTACTTTCTTTCCCCTAATATCTCTTAATTTAACCATGTAATACATTTTTAGTAAGTTGAACAACGTTTTCTGTGGTAAATTCAAATGATTGACCTCTGATCTAACGCTCGAAACATGTCACTAGATATTATTTTCTCCTATGGTCCTTATCATTCCCATCCCAGGGAGATTCTTATTTCAAATAATAGACGCTTTTTTAAAGGTCTCACCCTTCTAAAGTTGGAAAGAGATCCTTATCTAACCACCATTTAAATCCGTTTGCACTCAGTAAACGATTCGCTTCCTCAGGCCCATAAGAACCTGATTTATAAGAATAAAGAGGTAAAAGGTTTTCAGCAAAAGCTTCTAGGATTGGCTGTACCCATTTCCAAGACATCTCCACCTCATCCCAGTGAGCAAAGAAAGTAGGATCTCCACAGAAAGCATCAAAGATTAACCGTTCATAGGCTTCAGGTACGTCCTTTTGATCCAATGAAAAGTTTACTCTTACAGGTTCAATTTCTCCGTTATTTAATGGATTTTTACTGTTAAGTTGTATGGAGACCTGTTCATGTGGATTAATTTCAATAATTAGCAAATTAGGAGCCAGGTTTCTTTTTTCAGTAACATGCAAATATTTTAACGAGTTTTTAAATTCAATCACAATGCGAGTAGACTTATTTTTCATTCTTTTTCCTGTGCGAATATAAAAAGGGACTTCAGTCCAAAATGGATTATCAATCCACAATCTAGCAGCTACAAATGTATCAGTTTGTGAAGACGTGTCAATACCAGGTTCTTCTTTATATCCAACTACAGACTGTTCTTGAACTTCTCCAGCACTATACTGACCACGAATAACGTGCATACCTACTTCCTCTTTCTTTATGAGGCGAAGTGATTCCATTACTTTTTTCTTTTCATTACGAATCTCTTCTGAATTAATTCTTTTTGGTAGGTGCATAGCCGTCATCATTACGAGTTGCAACATATGATTTTGAACCATATCTCGAATTGCACCTGCTTGGTCATAATAACCAGCTCTTTCTTCTACCCCTACCGTTTCACTTGCCGTAATTTGGACATTAGCAATGTGTTCGTTATTCCATAGTGATTGAAGTATAGGATTTGCAAATTCTAAAGCTTCTAAGTTTTGAACCATAGATTTTCCAAGATAGTGATCAATACGGTAAATTTCATCTTCTTTAAATGCTTGACTTAATTTTAGGTTTAAATCTTGCGCAGATTTTAAATCATGTCCAAATGGCTTTTCGATTATCAGGCGCTTCCAACCTTTTGTAGAACCTAGCCCGCTCTCTTTAATGTTTAATGCGATAGAATCAAAAAAATCTGGTGCTACTGATAGGTAAAATATTCGATTTTCTGGAATTCCTAATTCTTTTTCACGTTGTTGAACATGATTTAATACATCTTTATAATCTTCTGGTGCTGTTGCATCCAAGCTAATATAACTGAAATAACCTATAAAATCTTCCATGCTTGAACGATTGTCTACCTTTCGTCGAGAAAAAGTTTCCACTGACTCTCTTACTAGGTTTTGAAAATCCGTATCAGACATCTCTTCTCTACCCGATCCAACAATAGAAATTGGCTGAGGCATTTTCTTATTTAAAAATAAATTATATAACGCGGGTATTATTTTTCTTTTAGCTAAATCTCCTGTAGCTCCAAATAAAACAAAAGTCATTGAGTCCATTGCCAATACTCCTTTTATTATGTAAAGTTCCTCTTGTATAACAAAGTAATTCATATACACTAAATAATTATCTAGACATTAATCATCTGTATTATAAGGACATATTATTCATTGACATCAGCTTATATAGATAATGGTCATCAATTTGAGACGTTTACATATTATATTTTTTACGGTGTGGGATATTATGAACAGAAAATCACTAAATATACGTTGTTTGAAAGTGCGCGAAGAATGCTTTTTTTACATAACACACATAATAGAGTATGTTAGATATAAAAAAAGGAAATAACCATCTATAAATTGAAACAGAATCAGCTTTATAACATGACTAATTATCATGTCTAAAAAGCTATTGAGAAAAAAACAAAGTAAGCCCGAAATATAAAAAATAGCGCACCTTCACGGTACGCACGACGAACGGCCAGCTAACTGAATTTTTTTCAGTTAGCTGGCTATTTTGCACATGTGGCTTGAATATTCTCTGACCATGGCATGTAATTATGTAAAATCTCAGGGTGTTGATGAAACGATATATTAGGTAATTCCGTCATCAGCTTTACCAAGTACTGATAAAAATCAATTCCGTTTGCTTTGGCCGTTTCAGCCAAACTCAAACAAATGGCATTCGCATTAGCGCCTGCTTCACTCACGGAGAAGAGCCAGTTTTTGCGACCAATAACATTTGGACGAAT
>NZ_KQ758629.1:0-7318 GCF_001457055.1 Priestia veravalensis
TTTTTTCGTATTCTTTCATTGCAGTTAAAATACGTTGATAAAAACACTGGAAGCCATCACTAGACTGTAATACTGGGAAAGATTTTTGGAGCACCCGACCACGATCATCTACAAAGCAAGCAAAATGTTTTCGCTTGGCAATGTCAATTCCTACTACGAGTGTATTCTCGGTGACTTGATTTATTTTCTGATTTTGTTTAAAATCCACTTTGGAGTCCTCCTTGGTTAACTAAGTTAGGGGTCAATTCGCGCTATGATTTGACACCCCGTATCATACCAAGAGGGCTCTTTTTTGTTCAAGTCCCCGAAAATCCTTCTAACAGGAATGCTCCTTTTTGAAAATACCGTCTTCCTTCTATTCCATTTTCTCCTTTACACTCATAGCCCATCTTTACCATTTCATTATTATATGTATGAATCAACGAAATTTGTTTAACTTCAACTAAAATATCAATTATCGGCTTTGCTGCTAAGCCAGGTACGGACGTGCTGCCGATATGATGAATACTAAGAATTTCGGCACCAAAAATCGCTTCTAATAATCGTTTTTCTATTTCATATTGATTTTGCCATTCTGTTTTGTACGGCACTACCTTTATTTCCCTCATGACGAGCCTCCTCTTAAAAAATCCTTTTGTATAGCGTACTATACAAAAGGATTTTTGAGAATTCTTTAGAGAATAATTGAACACCTAAAACTGATACCGCGTTGGACGATAAAGGTGATGGTTGCTATCGATGTTACACCAGCACTATTAGTCACGCTCACCACAACAGAATCCGTTCCGACGAAATTTGGATTTGGCGTGTACGTGATTACGCCCGTTTCCTGATTAATGAAGGCTACTCCGTTTTGCGGTGGAGTGACAATTCTGTAGGCCAGCGGTAATCCTTGTGAATCCCTGGCAACAATTTGAGCTTGAATCGTTTCATTGACGTTTAGCGTAAACGCTTGATCTTTAATAATTGGTGCGTCTGGCTGATTTTCAATCACTGTAATTGTTACGGTTGCCGTAGTTGCTGCACCCGTGTCATCAATTACTAGTACGGAGAATGAATCTGTCCCTACAAAGTTTGCGTTTGGCGTATAGACAAATTGACCATTTGCACCTAATGTCACTCGACCGTTCGTTGGTACCGTGCGAAGCGTAAACGTTAATGGGCGCCCTTGCGTATCGCTTGCTGTAAACAAGCCGTTTACAGGTGTTCCGGAAGTTGTCTGTAGCGTTACATCATTTGCTGTAATAACGTTTGCTGATGGGGTTACGTCTATAGTCACAACCGAAAATGCTTCTTGCCCTAAATCATTTCGAACAATAACAGTGAACTGATCCCTTCCAGCAAAACCAAGATTTGACGTATACGTGTAGGCACCGCTTACGGTTACAACAACCGTTCCAGAATTCGGCGTTGTCGCTACCGTATAAGTGAGCGGGCGTCCTTGTGAATCACTTGCTACAATTTGCCCTTGAAGCACCTGTCCTGCGACAACCGTTCCGTTTTGGTCATCTGCTGTTACTTGACTTCCAGCACTAGCAATAACTACCGATACAACCACCGTGACTGAATCACCCAAATCATTTCGAACAATTACCGTAAAGCTATCAATGCCTGCAAAGTCTAGATTTGGCGTATAGGTAAACGTTCCGTCTAGGTTAAAGAGAAGCGTTCCATTTGCTGGTCCGATACCGACAGCGTACGTTAATGGGTGTCCAAGCGCATCTGTTGCTACCACTTGACCGCTAACCGGCTGATTTTGCTGACCAGACACTGTAAGTGGCTCTACCGTGATTTCACTTTGAAGTTCTTCAACAACAACCCTTACTACTCCTGAAGATGAGTCTCCACGGTCATTTTGCACAAATACCGTAAACGAATCCGTTCCGAAGAACTGTGGATTTGGCGTGTACGTAAACGTTCCGTCTGGATTAACCACAACCGTCCCGTTCTCTGGCATGGATCCTTGGGAGTAACGAAGCGGTCTGCCTTGAGAATCACTCGCTAATACAATACCTTGAACACTTTGATTTTGGACTGTTTGAATGGTTGTATCCGGAACGATAATTGTGCTTGCTGGATTATCCACAACGACTGTTACTTGAGAAATCGCTTGATCTCCCTGGTCATTTACAACGAGTACACTAAACTGGTCTTGGCCGCTAAACCCTGCATTTGGCGTATAGAGAATGGATCCATCTGGATTGACTACTGCTGTTCCATATAAAGGACTTATATTGAGTGAGTACACAAGCGGTATGCCAAGCTGATCTCTTGCGATTATTTGACCAGTTGCAGGCTGGTTACTGACTGTTCGAATGACGAGATTCTCTGCAACAACCTGATTTGGAAACGGCGTAACTACAACGGCAATCGTAGTAGTAGCGTTTAATCCCTGTGGATTTTCTACCAGTACACTGAACGCATCATTGCCAACAAATCCCGCGTTTGGCGTATACGTGAACGTTCCATCTGGATTTAACATCACAACTCCATTCACAGCTCCGCTTCCAAGAAGCGTATACGTCAGCGGCTGCCCGTTTGGATCCGTTGCAATAACAGTTCCTGATACAGGCTGACCCTCAATCGTTTGAACCGTTTGGTCTGTGACAATTGGCTGGGCGTTAACCGGTCCTTGAACGACAGCAACCACATTAGCAATCTCTGCGTTACCTTCTGAATCAGTTACAAGTACCGAAAAGTTATCGGAACCAAAAAATCCAGCTGCTGGCACATAGCGGTACGTACCGTCGGAATTGACCGTTACCGTTCCATTTTGTATCGGCGTTTGGAGCGTATACAATAGCGGAAGCCCCGTCGTACTTGTCGCCATAACTTGCCCGTCTATCGGTGTATTAAACTCAAGAGAAATTTCAGAATCCATAACTACGATTATACTTGAAGACGGCAGTACGTTGATAATAACCGTACCTATCCCTTGAACACCATTGCCATCCGTAACAATGACGTCAAAGAAACCTTCCCCAACAAAATTTTGATTCGGGGTATACGTAAACGTCCCGTCTTGATTAAGAATAACCGTTCCATTTTGAGGCTGGGTGCTAATTTGGTACGATACAATATTACCTTCAGGGTCATCAACAGCAACTAACCCATCAACTGGTTGATTAATAAGCGTTGTAACATCTGCACCAAGGACAGTAAATGGTGGAGGTGCTAGGTTAATGGTGACGGATACCGTTCCAAAGTCTTGCCCTCCCCGGGTATCTTCTACGACAACCGAAAAGTTATCGGTACCAACATAGCCAATATTCGGTATATACGTAAACGTACCATCACTATTGACCACTACGCTTCCATTTAAAGGAGCTAGGTTTAGCCTAAAGCGAATTGGGTCTCCATCCGGATCCGTTCCAATCAATTGCCCTGTTGCCGGTAATCCTTGCTGCGTTGCAATGGACAAGTCATTTACGGTTGGCGGGCGATTCGTACTAATGACAGTGACTGTTCCAAGAGATTGAGCAACGCCGCCAGCATTATCATGAAGCTCAATTGTAAACGAATCAATACCTACAAAGCCTGAATTTGGCGTGTACGTGTATACACCTGTCGCGCTATCTACCGTTAGTGTTCCATTAAATGGAAGTCCTGATATAGAATAGGTAATTGGGTTTCCATCTGGATCAACCCCTGGCGTTTGCCCGCTTACCGGCGTATTTTCAAGTGTATTAACGGTAAAATCATTTGTAACAGGCGTACGATTTACTGGTGTTATTGTTACGTTAACAAATGAAGTAGCAGTTAATCCTGTTGTATCTTCTAAGATGACGGTGAATAAATCGCTTCCTACATAATCAGTGTTTGGCGTATAAATAAAGTTTCCATCTGGACTAACCGTCACCACACCATTTTGTGCAGGCTGCCCTAGGCTATACGTTATCGGGTCTCCGTTTGGATCGATTCCAACAACTGTGCCAGTTACACTTTGATTTTGCAGAGTGGTTATTGAGTAGTTTGGCACAACCGGCGGCTGTTCAACAGGTGTTACCATAACCAGCACGGTCGTAATAACAAAGTTTCCACCTACGTCCGTAATTCGAACGGTAAATGTATCTCCACCCGTGAAATTCTCATTCGGTGTATAGGTGAACACGCCATTATTATCAATGATAACCGTTCCGTTAATCGGTGCGTCTTCAATCGCATACGTTAACGGTAATCCTTCTGGGTCTATTGCGACAATTTGAGTTGTAACAGGGGTTTCTTCCGGTGTAGAAATCATGATTTCATTTGGCGCAATCGGCGGATCATCTACCGGTGTAACCGTAATCGTAATGATGGATAAAGCTGTACCTCCCTGCCCATCACTAACCGTTACGCCAAAGTTATCTTCACCAATGAAATTAGGGTTAGGAATATATGTGAAGCTTCCATCCGGGTTCACAGTCGCTATACCATTGCTACTTTGATAAGCTAGCGTATACGTTAATGGGTCTCCGTCTACATCGGTAGCAAACACTTGATTGATAAGAATCGTATCTTCTAAAATCGTATATTGATAGTTTGGTACAATCGGTGGATCGTTTACCGGTACAACCGTGACGTTAACATTTACAATAATAAAGTTCCCAGCCGTATCGGTTACTCGGATTGTAAATGTGTCCGGTCCACTGTAATTAAGATTTGGTGTGTATAAAAACGAACCTTGCGGATCCACCACTGCCGTTCCGTTTACTGGCGTATTTTCAAGGGTATACAGTAATGAATCTCCATCTGGATCCACGGCGTTTACAGCACTTGTAATAGCCGTATCTTCATTCGTTACAACCTCAATTACATTTGGTGCAATCGGTGGGTCGTTTACTGGTAATACGTTTATTGTGATAGTTGATACCGCTTGCCCTCCATTAGGGTCAGTCACCAGCACAAAGAAATTATCCGTTCCGGTAAAGTTTGCGTTTGGCGTGTACGTATACGTCCCGTCTGGATTCACGACGGCTGTTCCGTTCACCGGTGGAGAAAGCAAGCTATACGCTAACGGATCCCCGTCTACATCCGTACCAACGACTTGGTTTGTTAGCACAGTATCTTCGTTAATACTAAACTGATAATCCGGTACGGTTGGCACATCGTTAACTGGGCTCACAGTGACCTGTACGTTCACAACTATAAATGCTCCGCTTGTATCACTTACTCGAACCGCAAACGTGTCCGTTCCGTTAAAATTCAAGTTGGGCGTATATACAAACGAGCCCTGTGAGTCAATTACTACGGTTCCATTAATAGGAGCGTCTTCAAGCGTATACGTCAATGGATCTCCGTCTGGATCAATTGCGTTAATTGTGCCTCCTACCGCAACGTCTTCATTCGTTGTAACCGTAATTACATTCGGCGCAATTGGTGGGTCATTGACAGGTACAATGGTAATGACAATCTCCGAGATAGCGGTGCCGCCGTTTTGATCCTGTACGTTCACAAAGAAATTATCTTGCCCGTTAAAGTCTGGATTTGGCGTGTACGTAAACGTGCCGTCTAGGTTAACGACTGCGGTTCCATTAGCAGGTGGAGCTGCTAGTGAATAGGTGAGCGGGTCTCCATCTGCATCTGTCCCAACAACTATGCTATTCAAAGCGGTATCTTCTAGAATCGTATAAGCATAGTTCGGAACGGTTGGCAGATCGTTTACTGGAATAACGGTGACCATTACATTCGTAATAATAAATGCTCCAGATGGGTCACTAATTCGCACCGTAAATGAATCCTTGCCGTTATAGTTAAGGTTCGGCGTATACGTATAAGTTCCGTCCAGGTTAACAACGGCTGTTCCGTTTATTGGTGCATTTTCAAGAGCATAGGTCAATACATCCCCGTCTGGATCTGTTGCAATAATTTGACCAATTAGCGTAGTGTCTTCAAGCGTTGTAACGAAGATTTCATTTGGTCCAACCGGCGGATCATTCACTGGAACGACTGTGACCGTAATAATGGATGTTGCTGTTCCTCCTTGACCATCATCAACGAGAACTGTAAACTGATCTGTTCCATTAAAGTTTGGATTCGGTGTATACGTGTAGGTGCCATCCGTATTTACCAAAGCTACTCCGTTTGTTGGCGCAACAAGAAGTGAGTATGTGAGTGAATTACCGTCTACATCTGTTGCGATAACCACTGACGCAATAGGCGTGTCTTCAAGCGTTGTAATCTGATAGTTTGGTACGACTGGCGGATCATTCACTGGCGTAACCGTAATCACTTGAGAAGAAATTGCGTTTCCTCCGGCGTTATCCGTCACAAATACGGTAAATGAATCCTTGCCATTAAAGTTTTGGTTGGGCGTATAGGTGTATACTCCTGTGGCGCTATCTAACGTAACCGTTCCAAAAGCAGGTGGACCTTGAAGAGTATAGACAAGCGGATTACCTAATACGTTTGTCGCTACCAATTGCCCCGGCACAGGAATATCTTCTGGCGTCGTTAACTGCGCGTCTTGAGCCGTTGTGTTTCCATTGGTCGCTAATACAGTAACAGTTATTGTTGAGAGTGCTGTCGCTCCTTCTGAATCAGTGACAAGAACTGTAAACAGATCTCCGCCAACATATGCTGGATTCGGTGTATACGTAAAAGTCCCGTCTCCGTTCAATATAACCGTACCGTTTGTTGGTGGCTGTTCCACTGTATAAGTTAACGCATTTCCTTCTGGGTCTGAAGCTGGCACACTACTTAAAATTGGAATATTAACCGTTGTTGTGATCGTTCGGTCTTGAACAACTGGCGGATCATTGACTGATACGATTGTAATAGAAATATTTGAAACCGCTGTTCCTCCTTGACCGTCTGATACAAGAACACTAAAGGTATCTGTTCCGTTGTAGTTAAGGTTTGGCGTGTAGGTAAACGTCCCATCTGCGTTGACAACTGCAGTCCCATTGATAGGTGCGTTTAACAAACTAAACGTTAACAGGTCTCCTTCTGGATCACTAGCAGGTACTTGATTTGAAATAACGTTATCTTCATTGATTGTAAACGCTAGGTCTACTGTCACTGGTGGATCGTTGACCGGCTGAACATTAATCGTTACCGTTGAAACCGCTGTCCCACCTTGGCCGTCGCTTACCAACACCGTAAACACATCGGTTCCATTAAAATTTAAATTCGGCGTATACGTAAACGTCCCGTCTGCATTCACAACAGCTACTCCATTGCTCGCTTGCGTTTGCAGCGTGTACGTCAACGGATTTCCATCGACATCTGTTCCTACTACAGCACCCAATAAAGGCACATCTTCTAATGTTGAAAATGTATAATTAGGAACTGTCGGTGGGTCGTTGACCGGTACAATCGTAATATTTACGGTCGAGAC